>DATKCC010000159.1:0-6231 GCA_035513375.1 Thermoanaerobaculia bacterium
GCCAGTAGCCCCGGAAGTTCAGGTCCTCGGCGAAGGCGATCACCCGGCCGCGGCCGACGCGCTCCTCGTAGGCGAAGACCGCCCCCGGCAGCCGCTCGAGGCTCTCCGGCCAGGCGTGGCCCGAGAGCAGCAGCGGCGGCCCCCCGTCCGGCCCCCCGGCGAACCGGGCCGCCACCCGCCGCGATCCCGCGGGCGGCCCCTCGGGCGGCAGCAGGATCCGGGAGGAGGTGGCGAGGACCGGCAGCTCGTCGCCGCCGAGCCCGGCGGTGAGCCAGGCGCGGGGATCGAGCTCGGCCCGGAGGATCGCTCCGGGAACGGTGAACCGGGCGGGCTCGGGCTTCTTGGCTTCGGGCTCGCCCCGGCCACCTTCCACCGCCTCCGCGTACCAAGAACGCAGCGCCGTCAGATCGAGCTCGGCGCGCACCCAGTCGACCGCCCCGCCGATCGCCACCAGGGTGCCGCCGTCCTGGACCCAACGCTTGAGGCGGTCGGTCCCGGCCTCCCCCAGCGACCCGGCGGCTCCGGGACCGGAGACGACGTCCGGCACCACCAGGACGTCGAAATCGGCGAGCGGCGTCGCGGCCACCGAGCCGGCGCGGACCACCGTCACCGGGATCCGGAACCGGCGGTCGAGGGCGTACCAGGCCCAGCCGAAGGAGTAGGGGTGGACCGGCCCTTCGGCGAGGAGCGCCACCGCGACCGGCCGGGCGGCGATCGCCTCGCCGGTGCCGAGGGCGGCGACCCCGGGCGAGCCTGGGTCGGCGAGGGCGGTACCGACCGCCCGCACCGCCACGCCGTACTCGGCGGCGAGCTCGCGCACCGCGTCGTGGACCGCTTCGGCATCGACCCCGCCTTGGCCGACGCGGACGACCACTGTGCCGCGCGGCACCGGCCGCCCCTCGACCACCGCCGGTGCGGTCAGCACCGAGGCGCGGATGCCGCGGTGGCGCAGGTGGTAGAGCACCGCCATCGAGGCCGCGTCGGCGCCGTCGACGAGATAGGCGTAGCCGGCGGGGCCCTCCCCCGGGCCGGCGGTCCGGTCGAGCCCCCCGAGCGCCGCGGGCTCGACGGCGAGGGCGGCGGCGTCGGTCGAGCCGTAGACCTCGAGGTCGAAGAGCAGCGGCAGCGACCAGGCGGTGATGTCGTAGAAGCGGGGGTTCTCGGCGCGGTCGACCCGCGCCCGAGCCTCCTCCAGGAAGTCCGCCGGCAGCGGCAGATCCGGCTCGAGCAGGGCGCGGAGCAGCCGGTTCCGCGGCTGGGCCGCCTCGACCACCCAGGTGCCGGCCGGGAAGGCGCGCTCGCCGGCGCCCGGCGAGGCCGCGCCCGAACGGCTGCGGAGCCCGCGGAGCCGAGCCTCGCCGGTGAGGCGGCCGACCTCGATGCCGTTGCGCTGCAGCAGGGCCACCAGCTCGCGCTCGTGGCCGGGGTCGCCGCCGCCGGGCACGATCAGGTAGCGCCGGGTACCGGAGCCGCCGTCCGCGATCGCCTGCCGGTGGGCCTCGTGGAAGTCCCGGAGCAGCTCCTCGCGGCCGCGCGCCGCGGTCAGCACGGTGGTCCACGCAGCGGTCGCCTGCTGCTCGGCGGCCTCCGCCAGGGTGCGCACCGAGCCGTCAGAGCGCTCCAGCGCGAAGCCGCGGGAGGAGCCCTGCTCGAAGAGCATCGAGACCGCCCCCTGGTAGCTGCCGTAGGAGGTGGTGTAGCCGGGGTAGAAGTAGTTGTAGCGCTCGCCGGTCATGTACTCGAAGCCGGCGCGGTCGAAGGCGGCGGCGAAGGCGCGGCCGAAGCGCTCGAACCAGGTGCGGGCGAAGTCGGGGAACCAGGGGCCGTAGGGGGGCGCCGGCGGGTCGAAGAAGAACTCGGAGTCGGCGCCCATCTCGTGGAGGTCGACCATCACCTGGGGCTTCCAGGCGGCGAGCGTCGGCACCCGCGCCCGGGTCTCGGCCTGAGTGTGGGCGAACCAGTCCCGGTTGGTGTCGAAGTAGTAGTGGCCGGTGCGGAAGCGCACGGCGTCCCACATGCCGTGGTCGTTCGACCAGTCCTCGGCCCGCGGGTTGGGGCGGTGCCCCAGGCGCTCGTGATTGCGGTGGGCGAAAGCGTCCCGGCCGTCCGGGTTGAGCATCGGGTCGATCAGCACGACGCACCCGTCGAGGACCTCCAGGGTCTCCGGGTCGTCGGCGGTGGCGAGGCGCTCGAGGAGCATCAGCACCCCCTCGGCGCCCGAGAGCTCGAAGCCGTGGATCGAGCCGCCGAGCCAGACGACCGCCGGCTGGTCGGCCCGAAGGGCGGCCGCCGCCGCTGGCGCGAGCCCCCGGGGATCGGCCAGCCGGCCTGAGGCCGCGCGGATCTCCTCGATCCGGGCGTGGTTGCCGGGCGAGGTGACGATCGCGAGCAGGAGCTCCCGGCCCTCCCAGGAGCGCCCCTGGTCGACCACCGCCACCCGGTCCGAGCTCTCGGCGAGCGCCCGCAGGTAGCGGGTCATCTCCTGGTGGAGCGTGATCCGGTCGCCGAAGGCGTGGCCGGCGACCTCGGCGAACGCGGGCGGCTGGGCGGCCGCCGGGCGCCCAGCCGCGAGGGCCGTCACGATCAGGGCGCCGATCAGGGCGCCGATCAGGGCCCTGGGCCGGGCCCCGGTCATGACCAGACGCCGGGCGAGGAGTGCGCCGGCGGGCCGGGCGCGGCTAGCGGCGGGAGTGGGGCGTCGGGCTCGATCGGACACGGAGGCCTCCGGGAGTTCGAAGCGCGAAAAACGGGGACGAGGGCCGATTGTACCGCCTGCTAGACTCCCCTGTCCGGAGCGGGCGATCCCGCTCGCTCTCCTCCCCGGCGCCGCGCCCTCCGTACCCGAGCCATGACCGCCAGGATCGCCATCAACGGCCTCGGCCGCGTCGGCCGGGCGCTGGTGAGGATCGCCCGCGAGCGGCCGGAGCTCGAGGTCGTGGCGGTCAACGACCAGGCGCCGCCGGGGATCCTCGCCCGGCTCCTCGCCCACGACTCCCTCCACGGCCGCTACCCGGGGGAGGTGGCGGCCGAGGGTTCGGGCAGCGCCGGGGAGGCCGGGGCGCTCTTCGTCGACGGCCGGCGGGTGCCGGTCTTCGCCGAGCCCGAGCCGGCGCGGATCCCGTGGGACGGGACCGGGGCCGAGATCGTGGTCGAGGCAACCGGCCAGTTCCGGACGCGAGCGCTCGCCGCGCCCCACCTGTCCGAGGCCGGTGGGACGGTCCGCCGGGTCGTCGTCTCGGCGACCGCCACGGACGCCGACGCCACCTTCTGCTACGGCCTCAACCACGAGCGCTTCGACCCCCGGCGCCACTGGGTGGTCTCGAACGCCTCGTGCACCACCAACTGCGTGGCGCCGCTCGCCCGCGTGCTCCTCGACGCCTTCGGCGTGGAGCACGCCCTGATGCAGACCGTCCACTGCTACACCAACAGCCAGCGCCTGGTGGACATGGCCCACCCCGACCCGCGCCGCGCCCGCGCCGCGGCGCTCAACGTCATCCCCACGACCAGCGACGCGGTCGAGGCCCTGCCGCTCGTCGTCCCCGAGATGGCCGGCCGGTTCGACGGCGTCGCCTACCGGGTGCCGGTGCCCGACGGCTCGCTGGTCGATCTCGCGGCACGGCTCGGCCGCGAGGTCGAGCCGGAGGAGGTGCGCGAGGCTTTTCGGGCCGCCGCGGCGGGACCGCTCGGCGCGATCCTCGCCGTCACCGAGGAGGAGCTCGTGTCGCGCGACTTCATCGGCAGCCCGCTGTCGGCGACCGTCGACCTGCCGCTCGTCCAGGTGACCGGACGCCGGCTCGCCCGGGTGGTCGCCTGGTACGACAACGAGTGGGGCTACACCAACCGACTAGCGGACCTCTTGCAGCACCTCCACTGGATGGGAGAACGGCAATGAGCCAGCTCTGGACCCTGGACGACCTCGGGGACCTCGCGGGGACCGCGGTCTTCGTGCGGGTCGATTTCAACGTCCCTCTGGAGGGGGGCCTGGTGGTCGACGACAATCGGCTGGTCGAGGCGCTGCCGACGATCCGGGAGCTCGCCGGCGCCGGGGCGCGGGTGATCCTCGCCTCCCACTGCGGCCGGCCCAAGGGCGAGCCGGATCCGCGCTACAGCCTGCGCCCGGTGGCGGTGCGGCTGGCCGAGCTCCTCGGTCAGGCCGTCCGCTTCGCCTCGGACTCGGTCGGCGACGAGGTCGAGGCGATGGTCGGCCGCCTCGCCGACGGCGAGGTCTGCCTGCTCGAGAACCTCCGCTTCCACCCTGGGGAGACGAAGAACGACCCGGGCTTCGCCGCCCGCCTGGCGGCCCTCGCCGAAGTCTTTGTCGGCGACGCCTTCGGCACCGTCCACCGGGCCCACGCCTCGGTCGTGGGGGTGCCCGAGCTGCTGGAGCGCAAGGCCGCCGGGCGGCTGGTCGAGCGCGAGGTGGCGGCCCTGTCGCGGCTCCTGGAGGACCCGAAGCGGCCGTTCGTGGCGCTCCTGGGCGGCGCCAAGATCGAGGGCAAGATCGACACGATCGAGAACCTGCTGCCGCGGATCGACCGGCTGCTCCTCGGCGGCGGCATGGCCAACACCTTCTTGACCGCCCGCGGGCACGATCTCGGCGACTCGCTGGTCGACGCGGAGCGGGTCGGCCTCGCCGCCGACCTGCTGGAGCGGGCGGAGGCGACGGGCGTCGAGGTGCTGCTGCCGACCGACCTGGTGGTCGAGGAGGGCCTCGAGGCGCTCCGGGAGCCGCGGACGGTGCGGGTGTCGGAGGTGCCGCCGGGCGCGAAGGCCCTCGACATCGGCCCGGCGACGAGCGCGGCCTTCATCGAGGCCTTCTCGGACGCCCGCACCCTGTTCTGGAACGGGCCGCTCGGGGTCTTCGAGCGCCAGCCCTTCGACCGCGGCACCGAAGCCGTCGCCCATGCCCTGGTCCGACTGGGTCGACGCGGCGCCTTCACCGTCCTCGGTGGCGGCGAGACCGTGGCCGCGGCTGCCCGCGCGGGGGTGCTCGACGCCGTCGGCCACGTCTCGACCGGCGGCGGCGCGTCGCTCGAGCTCCTGGCGGGCAAGACCCTCCCGGGTCTGGCGGTGCTGGAGAAGCCGGTGGAGACAGGGCCATGAGACGCTCGCCGATCGCCGCCGCCAACTGGAAGATGAACCTGCTCCGAGCCGACGCCGAGGCGTACTGCCGCACCCTGCTCGACGGCCTGGAGCGCCGCGAAGGGGAGGCGGCCGCCGAGGTCCTGCTCTTCCCCCCGTTCCCGCTGCTGCCGGCGGTGGCCGCCGGGCTGGGCGGCAGCCGGGTCGCGTGGGGCGGCCAGGACCTCCATCCCGAGGACGCCGGCGCCCACACCGGCGACGTCTCCGGCGCCCAGCTCGCCGACGCCGGCTGCGCCTGGGCGCTCGCCGGCCACAGCGAGCGCCGCCGCGATCACGGGGAGAGCGACGCGCTGGTGGCGCGGAAGGTGGCGGCGGCCCTCCGCAACGGCTTGGCGCCGCTCCTCTGCGTCGGCGAGACCAAGGCCGAGCGCGACGGCGGCGCGACCTTCGAGGTCCTCGGCCGGCAGCTCGCGATCTCCCTGCCGCCGCTCGCCGCCTCCGGCAGCCCCCCCCGGAGCTTTGCCCTCGCCTACGAGCCGGTCTGGGCGATCGGCACCGGCGACACCGCCACCCCCGAGACCGCCCAGCGAGCCCACGGCTACCTCCGCGAGGTCCTGGCGGAGCGCCTGGGCGAGCCGGTGGCGACGGCGACGCGGATCCTCTACGGTGGCTCGGTCAAGCCCGGCAATGCGGCCGAGCTCTTCGCCGGCCCCGACGTCGACGGCTTCCTGGTCGGCGGCGCGAGCCTTGACGCCGCGGAATTCCTCGATATCATTCGCGGTTGCCGCTGAGGGCTCCCGCGGCGCCGGGGACCCGGAGCCATCCCCGTGAACCGCTGGTGAATCCGCGAGAGGCCGAGCCGTGATCTATCTCTTCTACACCGTCCACGTCATCGTCTGCATCTTCCTCATCCTGGTGGTGCTGCTCCAGCAGGGCAAGGGCGCGGACCTCTCGGTCTTCGGCGGTGGCAGCACCCAGACCGCCTTCGGTGCCCGGAGCGCGACCACCCTGCTCCACAAGCTGACGGTGACCTCCTTCGTGCTCTTCATCTGCACGACGATGCTGATCGGCATCCTCCAGGGGGGCACCAGCCGGAGCTCGATCATGAGCGACGTCCTGGAGCAGCGCATGGAGGAGACGGCGACCGGT
>DATKCC010000160.1:0-3432 GCA_035513375.1 Thermoanaerobaculia bacterium
AGTCTCGCCGGAGCTGCCGCGGAGGTGCTTCACGCGCCGCACGTCCTCACCGCTGCCGTGCATCCAGACGTTCGAGTCGCCCTCGAGGAGCGCCCAGGCGTTGCGGCCGGTGCCGTCGTCGAACCAGACGCTGCCGCTGATGTCGGTGCCCCGCTCCGCGGGGGCCCGCGGCGCTCTCGGAGCCACGGGCGTCTCGGGCGCGGCAGGGGCATTCGGAGGGCGGGCGGCGACGCGGACGTATTGGGTCGCCGGCGGCTCCGGAGCCCGCGGTACCTCCAGCGATGCGGGCGCTTCCGGCGCCGTGGGGGGCTCGGGCGGAGCGGGCGGCTCGGCCACGATGCGCAGGGGGACGAGTGCGGCCACCGCACAAAGAGCAGCCGCCCAGCCGAGGGCCTTGAGCCCGCGGGAGATCGAAGTAGGTTCTTGCAGCATGACGAGCCTCCGTTTGAGGTCGAGGTACGAGGAGGATGCGGCCGCCGCGGCGCCGATTCCGGGCAGGCCTCCCGGGAAGGCCCCGGGGAGCGCACCGCCGGCGGCCCCGCGAGACCTTGCGGAGTCGCCCCAGCGCAGCAGGAGCCGGCCGTAGGCCCGCGGCGCCGCACCGAGCTCGCGCACCACCGCGGCGTCGCAGGCGGCCTCGCGAGCCAGGCGGTACTCCCGTGCCGCCAGGGCGGCCAGGGGGTGGAAGAAGAACAGCGTCCGGGCGAGCTCGGGCACCCAGCCGGTCCAGAGGTCGCGCCGGCGCACGTGGAGGAGCTCGTGCGCGAGCGCCAGCTTGAGCTCCGCCGCCGGCAGGTCCCCGGGAGCTTGGGCGGGGAGCAGAACCGCCGGCCGGGCGAGGCCGATCGTCAAGGGGCTCGCGATCCCGTCGGCGAGGCGGAGCTCCACGGGGCTGCGGACGGCGAGCCGCTCCCGCAGCTTCTCGAAGGCAGCCAGGAGCTCGGGATCGGTGGCCGGCCGACTCTCACGGCGAAGGCTCCGGACCGCTCGGAGCTCGCGGCCGATCCGTACGGCGCCCACGGAGGCCCCCAGGAGCCAGAGGATCGCGATTGCCGGCCGCCAGGGGAAGGACCGCACGGGGCCGGCGGACTGCGAGCCGGGGCGGACGACCGGCGCCTGGGCGGCCACCGTGCCGGGCAAGGAACCGACCGCTGCCGCGGTCTGAGAGGAGGTCGAGAGCCGAGCGGCCTCCTCTCGTCCTGCGGGAGCTTGCGGCGGTAGTAGGGCGAGCTCCACCGGTGCCACCCAGGCCAGGACCAGGACGAGCTTGAGGCTGGCCGCCCACCACAACGCACAGCTCCACGCGGCCGGCAGGCGCTGCAGGGCGCGGACCAGGCACCAGACCGAAGCCGCGAACAGGCCGCCCGCCAGCGAGGCGCGGGCGAGCCGAGCGAGGAGGGCAGTGCCTAGGGCGGCGCCCCCTCCTCCCAGGTCAGAAGCGGCCAGCAGGTCGCCGATCATGGCCCTTCTCCTTTCGCCTGGAGCCGGGCCACGAAGGCCTCCAGCTCAGCCACCTCGTCCGCCGAGAGCTCGCCGCTCTCGGCCAGGTAGGCCACGAACGGGGATACGGAGCCGCCGAGGGTTTGTTCGACGAAGCTCTCGACGACGCCGCGCAGGACCTCCGCTGGTGCCGCCGGCGAGGTGTAGCGGTAGACGCCGGCCGCCTTGCGCCGCCGGAGGCGCCCCTTGGCGCGCAGGCGCTCCATCATCGTCAGGACGGTAGAGCGGGCGAGACCCCGGCCGAAGCCTTCCACCGCCTCTACTACCGTGGCGCCTCCCCGCTCCGCCAACCACTGCAGGAGGGCCAGCTCCTGGTCCCCGATCGACTTGCGGCTCACGGCGCTACCTCGGTCTTTTGTGGCGACATCTGTAAGCATGATACACCTGACGACAGGTGTCGTCAAGTGGGCCTCGGTCGACGGG
Source organism: Thermoanaerobaculia bacterium (assembly GCA_035513375.1). Taxonomy (GTDB): domain Bacteria; phylum Acidobacteriota; class Thermoanaerobaculia; order Multivoradales; family DATKCC01; genus DATKCC01. Next base: position 1,924 of record DATKCC010000160.1, read on the forward strand.
CGACGAGGAAGAGGGGAGGCGAGTGACGGGCACGGGCACGGGCGCGCCGCGCCGGGAGATGGACGATGGACAGCGCGATCCGACCGGGATAGCCTCGCTTCCGTCTTGCGCGATTCTTGGTCCGCCCGCCTCGTCCGGTTGGCGTTGGGGCTCGGCGTAGGGGGGGTAGCGAAGCTCCTCGGCGCCGTCGCCCAGGGCTACCCGATATTCGGGCTGCTGGGTACGACCTCCATCGGTTTCGTCACCGCTTCGGTCCTGTTCGGCTGGCCCGGGCTCGCCGGCGCCGCCCTGGTCCATTTCGCTTACGCGATCCTCCGCGGCTCGACAGTCTCCTACCTGGTCGTGAGCACCCTCGCCTATGCCGGCGCGGGCGCCCTGGTCTACCTCGCGTTCCGGGGGACGCCGAGGACCGGCCGCTCTCTCACCGACCTGCGCTCGGTCCAGGTCTACCTGGCTGCGACCGGCCTCGGGGGCCTCGCCACCTCCGGCGTGATCACCGCGGTCTTCGAGAGCGGCTACTTCTGGCGCGATGCCGGGGTCTGGGCGCGGGCCACGGTGGTCTCGGTCTGGGTCTTCGGGCCGCCGCTCCTGATGGCGGGGTGGTGGTTTCTACGGCCCTGGCTGGTGCCGCTCCCGGGTGAGGTCGAGCCCGACGCACGCAGGCGCTTCGGGTTGACCGGCGCCGGAGCAGGCCCGGAGCCGGCCCAGGTCGTGGCGCGACCCGAGCCGCGTCTGCGCCAGAGCCTGCTCATCGGCGCGGCCCTGATCCTGGGAGTGGGCATGGTCTCGATCCTCGCCGGCCGCGTGATCGAAGAGGCCGGCTACTGGCTGAACCTGCTCTATCTCTTCCCGCTCTACTGGGCGGCTCGCCGCCATCGGTTGGGGGGCGGGCTGGTCGCCGCAGCCGGAATCGGCCTCGTCTTCATGGTCATCCGGTCGTTCGCGTGGGCGGTCTCACCCTGGGAACCCGGCGTGGGGCTGACGCAGGAGCTGGAGATCTACGCCCACCTGCTCCTGTTTCTCGCGATTGGAATCCTCCTGGGGGCGGCCCGGGACCGGGAGAGCCGGCTCCTAGAAGAGCTCGCCGAGAGCAACCGTAGGTTGCGCCTGGACCTCCAGCGGGTGGTGCGGGCGCTCACGGGAGCGGTCGAAGCGAAGGACCTCTACACCGAGGGGCACCTCCATCGGGTGAGCGTGTACGCCCGGGAGGTCGGCCGGCGCCTGGGCCTCGGGGAGCACGAGCTGGAGCTCCTCCAGATCGCCAGCGCGCTCCACGACATCGGCAAGATCGCCGTCCCTGAGGCGATCCTCAACAAACCGGGATGCCTCGCATCCGACGAGCGGGAAGTGGTCGAGCGCCACCCCGAGACCGGCGCGCGGATCCTCGAGAACGTCGAAGGTCTGGAGGCCGCCGCACCTCTGGTGCGCCATCACCAGGAGCGCTTTGACGGCCGGCGCGACGGTGAGTTTCCCGGCTACCCTCAGGGGATCGCTGGCGAGACGATCCCC
>DATKCC010000161.1:0-2177 GCA_035513375.1 Thermoanaerobaculia bacterium
AGCTGCGGCCGAAGCGGAGCCCGTCGACGCGCCGCAGCCGGAGGCTCCCGACGGAGGCCCGGCACCCATCCGCTCCGACGCCGAGCCGGCGGAGCCGGCGTAGAGCCAGGCCCACCCGTGCGCATCGCCGCCGTCGGCAAGTCCTTCCCGCCCCACTACTACGGCCAGGAGGCCCTCCTCTCGGAGCTCAAGCGCCACTGGGCGGAGCGCCACTACAACCTGGAGCGCCTCGAGCAGCTCCACAAGAACGTCCTGGTCGGCGGCCGCCACCTGGCGCTGCCGATCGAGGAGTACGCGGGGCTCGAGACCTGGGGCCAGGCCAACGACGCCTGGATCCGGGTGGCCCAGGAGGTCGGGGGCGAGGCGGTCTCGGACGCCCTGGGCAAGGCCGGGCTCGGCCCGGCGGACGTCGACTGCATCCTCTCGGTCACGGTCACCGGCATCGCCACCCCCTCGCTCGACGCCCGGCTGGTCAACCGCCTGGGGTTGAACCCGCGGGTCAAGCGCCTGCCGATCTTCGGCCTCGGCTGCGTCGCCGGCGCGGCCGGCATCGCCCGGGCGGCGGACTACGTGCGCGCCTTCCCGGGCGAGGTCGCGGTTCTGCTGTCGGTCGAGCTCTGCTCCCTCACCCTCCAGCTCCAGGATCTCTCGATCCCGAACCTCATCGCCTCGGGCCTGTTCGGCGACGGCGCGGCGGCGGTGGTGGTGACGGGCGAGGAGCGGGAGGTCCCGGAAGCGGCTTGGCGGGGGCTCCCGGGCGAGGCCGGGCCGCTCCGGCCGGGGCCCAGGGTGGTCGCCACGCGCTCGATCTTCTATCCGGACTCGGAGCGGGTGATGGGCTGGGACATCTCCGAGCAGGGCTTCCAGATCGTGCTCTCGGCCGAGGTGCCGGAGGTGACGCGCAAGTTCCTGCGCGGCGACGTCGACGGCTTCCTGGCCGACCAGGGCCTCGCCCGCGCCGACGTCGCCTCCTGGGTCTGCCACCCCGGCGGCCCGAAGGTGCTCGAAGCGATGCAGGAGGCCCTCGAGCTCCCCGAGGGCGCCCTCGACGTCACCTGGCGGAGCCTCCAGGAGGTCGGCAACCTCTCCTCGACCTCGGTCCTCCTGGTGCTGGAAGAGACCATGGCCCACCACCGCCCGCCGCCGGGCGCCTACGGCATGCTCCTCGCCATGGGCCCCGGGTTCTGCTCGGAGCTGGTGCTCCTGGAGTGGTAGCTCCCATGAGATTCAGCGAGTACTTTCTTCACAACCGGAAGCGGCCGGATCGGCAGGCGATCCGTGAGGAGTGGATCGAGCGGGTTGTTCGCGCTCCCCTCCGCGAGCTCATCCAGGAGGACGGTAGGATTCGACGGTGGGGGAAGATCGAGGAGGCCGAGGGGCGATTCCTCAGGGTCGTCCTCCTCGAGGATGGAGAGACCGTGCACAACGCGTTCTTCGACCGGCGGTTCAAGGAGGACCAAGATGCGGGTTGAATACTTCGAAGACACCGACACTCTCCAGATCACGTTCAAGGAAGGGGAGGTGGCCGACACGCGTGATCTGGACGAGAACACCCTCGTCGAGACGGACTCGGAGGGCGCCCTGGTCTCGCTCACGATCGAACACGCAAGGGAGCGGACCGACTTGGAAACCCTCCTCTACAAGACCCACCGAAGAACCGCAGCCTGAGAAGCAAGGGTGGGCTGGGGCGATCAGTCCCACAAGCACTTAGGCTAAGACTACCTCGGCTTCCCCGATGGCTGGGAAGGGATCACCGAAGGTAGGATCGGCCCCCGATGACCGAGCTCTTGGGCCGGGACACCCGTGTCCTCTTCACCGCCCTGGTCGTCCTCGTCGCCCTCCAGCGGCTCGCCGAGCTGGCGGTTTCGCGGCGCAACGAGCGGCGGCTGCGGGCGCGCGGGGCGGTCGAGGCGGGGGCCGGCCACTACCCGTGGATGGTCGCGCTCCACGCGGCGTTCCTGGCCTCTTGCGTCGCCGAGCCCTGGTGGCTCGGGCGGCCGTTCGTGTCGGCGCTGGCGGGGGCCGCCCTGGCGGTGCTGCTCGCCGCCACCGGGCTGAGGATCTGGACGCTGCGCACGCTCGGCGGGCGCTGGACGACCCGGGTGCTGGTGCTTCCCGGCGAGCCACTGGTCGCGGGCGGGCCGTACCGGTACCTCCGCCACCCGAACTACCTGGCG
>DATKCC010000162.1:0-2238 GCA_035513375.1 Thermoanaerobaculia bacterium
ATCTGCCGCCTCTCGGCGCCGAGGGCGGTGCGGATCCCCAGCTCCCGCATCCGGCTCACCACCGCGTGGGCGAGCAGGCTGTAGAGCCCGATCGCGGCGATGAGGAGCGCCAGGCCGCCGAACGCCCCCATCAGCGCGGCGCCCAGCCGCCAGGGGCGGACCTGCGGGTCGAGGCGCTCCTCGAGGAGCGCGACGTCGAGCCAGAGGATCGAGGGATCGATGTCGAGGAGCGCCCGGCGCAGCGGCTCCGCGATCGCCCGGGGGTCGCCGGCCGGCCGGACCAGCAGGCTGTCCCCGCCGATCCCCTGCTCCTGCCCGAGCGGGACGTAGTACTGCATGGCGGGCTCCTCCCGGAGGGCGGCGCGGTGGCCGTCCTCGACGACGCCGACCACCCGGGAGCAGGGGGGCGCGTCGCCCGCTCCCACTTCGAGGCACATCCCCAGGGCTTCCTCGCCCGGCCAGAGGGTCGCCGCCATCGTCCGGCTGACGATCGCGACCGGCTCGCTGCCCGCGCGGTCGGCCGGCCCGAAGACGCGCCCGCGCAAGAGCTCGAGGCCGACCGTCGCGAAGTACTCCGACGAGACCGCCTGGATGAATGGGCCGCCGCCGGCGAGGCGTGGGAGCTCCTCGAGCCCCGGGACCCGCAGCCTGACTTGGAACCGCGAACCGAAGGGCATCCCGACGGAGACGGCGGCGTGGGCCACCCCGGGGAGCCGTCGCGCCCGCTCGAGCGCCGCGTCGTAGAACCGGCGGCTCCGGGCCTTCGTCCGCTCCATGCCCGCCGCCGACCAGGCGTCGTCGGAGCGGATCCAGCTCGCAGCGACGGCGAGCACGCGGTCCGGCTCGACGCCGAGGTCGAGGGTTCGGGCCTCGATCAGGCTGCGGACGAAGAGACCGGCGCCGACGAGGAGCACCACCGAGAACGTCGCCTGCGACACCGAGAGCGCCGTGCGCAGGCGCGAGGACGCCGCCCCACCGCCCGCGCCGTTCGCGCGCAGGGCGCCCGGCAGATCGCGGCCGCCGGCCCGCAGGGCGCCGATCATGCCGGTCGCGAGCCCGGTCCCGGCCGCCAGCAGGAAGGCCACGAGGGCGACCCGGCCGTCGACGAGCTGGCGCGTCCATTCGACCTCCGGCAGGAGCGTGGCGCGGACCAGGCCGGCGACGAGCGGCACGACGGCGAGAGCCGCGGCGCCGCCGAGCGCGGCGAGGAGCAGGCTCTGGACGAGCAGGAGGCGGGCGAGCCGGGCGCGACTGATCCCGAGCGCCAGGCGCACCGCCAGCTCGTGGCGCCGGCGGACGGCGCGGGCAAGGAGCAGGTTGGCGACGTTGGCGGCGGCGGTCAGGAGCACGACCAGCGAGACGCCGGCGAGCCAGCGCGACACGGAGACCTCGAGCGCTTCCCGCCCCGCTGCGTCGTACCAGAGCGGATCGGCCGAGAGCCGGGCCTCGGCGAACGGCTCCTCGTCGCCGGTGTAAGCGGCGCGGAAGACCTGGGTCGCCTCCTCGCTGGCTTGGGTTACGCTGGCTCCGGGCGCGAGCCGGCCGACGACCTTGAGCCACTGGGCATGCCAGGTGGTCTGCCAGTCCTCGGTGATCCGGGCGCCCCGAGGCGCCATCGGCAGCCAGACGTCGACCCGCCCGAGCTCGACGCCGGTGAAGCCGCGGGGTGCCACGCCGACGACCGTGAAGGGGTACCCCTGGATGATCACGATCTCGCCCAGGACGCCGGGGTCGGCGCCGAAGCGCCGCTGCCACCAGCCGTGGCCGAGGACCGCGACCGCCTCGCCGCCGGCGCGGTCCTCCTCGGGGGCGAAGAAGCGCCCGAGCGCGGGCTGGACCCCGAGGAGCGGGAAGAGCTCCCAGGTGGCGTAGGCGGTGAGGACCTCCTCGGCGGTCTCGCCGCGGCCCGCGGTGAGCGGGTAGGAGGGTGAGTAGGAGTAGGCCGCGACCCGCTCGAACGAGCTCGCGTGGTCCCGGAGCAGGGCGTAGGTCACCCAGCCGAAGGTGTTGTCGGTGAAGCTCCCGATCCCCGGGACGTCGACCGTGAAGGCGACGCGGGAGACCCGCTCCGGCTCACGGACGTGCTCCGGCCCGGAGAGCAGCAGCCGGTCGAGGATGCCGAACATCGCGGCGTTGGCGCCGATCCCCAGGGCGATCACGGCCACGATGACAGCGCTGAGCCCCTTCTCGCGGGTGACGGTGCGCCAGGCGTAGCGGAGGTCCTGGGCGAGGGCTTCG
>DATKCC010000163.1:0-2074 GCA_035513375.1 Thermoanaerobaculia bacterium
GAGGGCAGCCGGGTGCCCTCCGGCGAGATCAGGGCCGAGAGCAGACGGCGCGCCGCCTCGTCGTCGCCCGAGCCCGCCAGGACCTCGTCCAGGAAGCCCTCGACCAGAGCCTCCTTGCCCCCGGAGCGGCGGTACGCCCCCTCCGTGAGGAGACGCCGGCGCTGGATCTCCTCGCCGACGATCTGGAGCTCGGAGGGGAGAACCCGACCCTGGTCGAGGAGGTCGGCCGCGACCACCGGCCAGAGGCCGGGGTCGGCCGGGAGCTCGCCCGCGCCGGCGGAGCGCGCCAGGACCTCCTCGGCCTGCTCGCGGGTGAAGGAGCGCAGGCGGTAGCGGCCGGCCACGGCGAGCGGCTCCCGGACCGACCGGTCGAAGGCCTCGCCCACGAGGTGGAGGAAGTCGCTGCGCACCGAGACCAGGAACCGGACGCCGGCGGGCTCGCCGCCCTGGCAGCTCGCGACCAGGGCGACCAGGCGTTCGCGCTCCTCCGGCGGCAGGGTGGTGAAGGCTTCCTCGAACTGGTCGAGCACCACCAGGACCGGCGCCCCGACCGCCTCGGCCACCCGCTCGAGAACCCGGTGCGGCGGCTCGGCTGCGCCGGCGTCGGCCGCCACCCCCGCCTCGCGGCCGGCGGCGGCGACCAGGGCGTCGACCGGCCCCTGATAGACCCGGGAGTAGAGCGCCAGCCAGCCGGCCGAGCGTAGCCGGGGGATCAGCCCGGCCCGGATCAGCGAGGTCTTGCCGCACCCGGACTCGCCGTGGAGCACCGCGAACCGGCGCTCCGGGCTCGTGACCATCGCGACCAGGCCTCGCAGATCCTGCTCGCGCCCGAAGAACTCCCCGGCGTCCACCTCCTGGAAGGCGAGGAGCCCGCGGAACGCCGGTCCCGCGGGAGCCTCGCCCGCCGCCAGGCCCGGCCGTGGCCCCTCAGCCCGGATCGCCTCGAGCTCGGCCGCGACCTCGCCGGCCGAGCCCGGCCGCGCCGCCGGCTCCTTCGCCAGAAGCCGGCGGATCGCGCGGTCGAGGAGGAACGGGGTTTCGGGGCGAAGCGCTCCGAGCGGCAGGGGCTCGAGGCGCAGGGTGCCCTCGACGACCTCACGCGCCGAGCCGCCGGCGAAGGGCGGGCGGCCGGCGACGGCGTGGTAGAGCAGGCAGCCGAGCGAGAAGAGGTCCCCCGGGGGGTCGGGAGGCCCGCCGCGAAGCCGCTCCGGGGCCGCGTACCCAAGGGTCCCGAGGCCGCCCGCGGCGCCGGACTCGGGCTCGCCCGGGCCGTCGCCGTCACCCGCCAGGCGGCCGAAGCCGAAGTCCACGAGCTTGGGGGCGCCCGCCGAGGGCAGTAGGACGTTCGCCGGCTTAAGGTCGCCGTGGACCACGCCCCGGCCGTGGGCGTAGGCCAGGGCGCGGGCGAGCCCGATCCCGAGGTCGAGCGCCTCCTCGATCGGCAAGGGCCCCGAGGCGAGGGCGGCGGCGAGCTCCGGCCCCTCGACCCGCTCCATGACCAGGGCGGAGCGCCCGTCGGGGAGCCGGACGAGCTCGTAGATCCCGGCGATCGCGGCGTGGGAGAGGGCGGCGAGGCGCCGGGCTTCCCGGGCGGCGTCGCCTTCGGCGCCCGCGCCGTCCCGGAGCACCTTGAGGGCGACCTCCCGGCCGAGCAGGCGGTCCTGCGCCCGGTAGACCTCGCCCGCGCCGCCGCCGCCGAGCCGCTCCAGCAGGCGGAATCGCGCCGCCGCCGGCTCGGCCACCGGCCGGTCGCTCACCGCTTCGCGGGTATCCGCTAGGTCGGAAGACATCGCCCCGGCTACCGCCTCGATTGGCATGAGACCCGTCGGGCGTCCACGCGGGCTAGCTGCCGTCCGGCTCGCGCAGGAGCACCTCGCGCCCCTTCCAGGGCGCGAGCCTGCCCCTCCCGAGGTCTCGTAGTGCCAGGATCATACACAGGGCGAGCAGCAGGGCGTCACCGGGATAGAGCAGCCCCACCGCGGCCGGGTGACCGCTGCCGCGCCGGGAGAGCGCCGAGGCCAGGGCGCCCGCCGCCCAGGTCGCCGCCACCGCCCGCCAGTCCCGGCGGACGACG
>DATKCC010000164.1:0-8199 GCA_035513375.1 Thermoanaerobaculia bacterium
GAGTGTAGCAGCCCGCCTGCGGGGTCCCGCCCCTCCGGTGTCAGGCGAGGGACCGAATCATGCGTAGCTCCGGCGCGCCAGGCGAGCAGACCTGCCCCGCCACCACCCGATCCCGGCCGTCCCGCTTCGCCTGATAGAGCGGCACCGCCGCGCCAGCGTCGGCTGTCCGATCCTGCGGTCGGGCGGGCCGCCGGGCCTCGGTCCTGGTCTCTCCTACAGGCCGCCCGCTCCCGCCGAGCTCCGGCCCGCCTTGTCCCGCGCCGGGGCGCCGGATACCATTCGGAGCGCCGCCGTGACCACCCTCGACCGCCGATCGGGCACCTCCCTCGCAGACCGCTTCGCGGCCTTCGTCGCCGAGCGTTTTCCCTTCGCCCTGGAGGGCGCCCGGGAGAGCGCCGAGGAGGTGGCCGCCGAGGGCCCCGCGGAGCCGGCCGGCAGCGAGGCCGCGATCGAGGCCTTGCGGGCACCGCTCCGCGCGGCCCTGGAACGGCGGTTCGCGCCCGGCCGGGATCGACGGAGCGCCGGGGAGCTGCCCGAGACGACCCCCGGCGTCGCCGCCGGCGAGCGCCTCGCCCGGGCGGCCGAGGAGCTGATCGAGGCTTGCGACGGCTTCTTCCGGCGCGAGGCGATCACCGCGTCGCTCACCCGCGACGAGAAGCGGGAGCTGCTCCGTGGGATGCTCCTCACCCGGGCGACCGACAACCGCCTAAAGGCGTTCTTCACCGGCGGCGAGGTCCGCTATCGGGGGAGGGCCTTCCAGGGCAAGGGCTTCCGTTCGCTCGGGCAGGAAGCGATCTACGGCGCGCCACTGAGGCTCCGCCGGGGGGAGCGCTGGCGCGGAGCCGACGGCTCCTGGCAAGGGGACGTCGTGGCACCCCTGATCCGCGACCTCGGCGCAGCGCTTGCGATGCATCCGGCGCCCGAGAGCGTCCGGACGGTGCTCAACGCGCAGATGGCCAAAGCGGGTCCGCCGATGGGGGGCAAGGACCTGCACTTCGGCGACCTCTCCCGCGGCGTCCTGCCGGCTGCAGCCCCGCTCTCGATCTCGAGCCTGAACGTCGCCGGGCTCGCCCTTGCCTTCGCCCTGGGGGCAGCGCGGCGGCCGGCCTCCGAGGGCGGTCCGCCGGTGGCGGTGTCGTTCATCGGCGAGGGCGGGACCTCGCTCGGCGAATGGCACGAAGCGGTCAATCTCGCCGCGGTCCGGCGCCTGCCGGCGATCTTCTGCGTCGAGGACAACGGCACCGCCCTCTCGACGCCGGTACGCGAGCAGTCGGCGGCGCGGGTCTTCGCCGACAAGGCCGCCGGCTACGGCATCCCCGGGATCACCCTCGACGGCACCGACCCGGAGGCGATCGCTGCGGCGTTCGCCTGGGCGGCGGAGCGGGCCCGCTCCGGCCTCGGCCCGGCCCTGATCGAGCTCGTCTGCCTGCGGATGTGCGGCCACGCCCACCACGACGACATGCTCTACCTCGGCCGCGACCCTCAGCCCTCCTGGGAGTACCCGCAGCTCCGTGAAGGCGCCTACGCCGACCCTGGCGCCTACGGCTACTGGGCGACCCGGGACCCGATCCCCGCCTACGCCGAGCGGCTCGAGGAGCAGGGAATCCTGGCGGCGGGCGAGCTCGACCGCTGGAAGGCGGAGGCCGAGGAGCTGGTCGAGCGCGAGGCCCGCTCGGTGATCGAGGCGCCCTGGCCGGAGCCCGCCGCCGCCGGGGAAGGGGTCTACACCACAGGGCCGGCCGCGGTCCACCGCGAGCCGCTGGCGGACCGGCGCCCGATCCGCCTCCTGGCGCCCCCCGAGCTGCCGCCGGTCGATCCCGGATTGCCCTTCGAGCGCGACGGGCGGACCTTTCTCGAGGCGGTGATGCTCGGAGTGGGCGACGCCTTACGGGCCGACGAGCGGGTCTTCGTCTTCGGCGAGGACGTGGGCGGGGACTACGGGAACGCCTTCCTTCTCCTGCGGCCGTTGCTCGCCGAGCACGGTGGCCGGATCCTCAACTCCCCGCTCTCCGAGGGCGCCGTGCTCGGCGCCTGTGTGGGCGCCGCCCTGGGCGGCCTCCGGCCGATCGGCGAGATGCAGTTCAACGACTTCGTCGCGACCGGGTTCAACCAGTTGGTCAACAACGCCGCCAAGATCCGCTACCGGTGGGGCGCCTCGGTACCGATGGTCGTCCGGATGCCGTGGGGCGGGCTGCGCAAGGCCGGGCCGTACCACTCCCAGAACACCGAGCCCTGGTTCTACCGCACGCCGGGGTTGAAGATCGTGGTGCCCTCGACGCCGGAGGACGCCCGCGCGTTGCTCGCCGCCGCAGTCGCCGACCCCGATCCGGTCCTCTACTACGAGCACATCGCCCTCTATCGCGACCCCCGGATCCGGCAGCGGCTCCCGGACGAGCCGCCGGCGCCCCTCCAGCTCGGCCGGGCCGCCCTGCGCCGCGCCGGCTCGGACCTCGCCATCGTCTCTTACGGCGCCTACGTCCACGTCGCCCGGCGGGTCGCGGAGCGGCTGGCGGCGGACGGCGTCGAGGCGGCGGTCCTCGACCTCCGGAGCCTGGTGCCGCTCGACCGCGATGCCCTGCTCGCGGTCGCGCGCCACTGCGGCAAGGTGCTGGTCGCCCACGAGGATACCCGCACCGGGAGCATCGGGGAGAGCGTAGCGGCGATCCTCCAGGAGGAGGCCTTCGAGTACCTCGACGCCCCGGTCCGGGTGGTCGGGGCGCTCGACACTCCGGTGCCTTACTCGCCGCCTCTCGAGGAGGCGTTCCTGCCGGGCGAGGAACGGGTGGAGCGCGCCGCGCGGCTGCTGGCCGCGTATTGATGCGTAGGGTGGGCCAAGGCCCACCCTACGATGGCCCGTGGCTCGCACCGGTCAGCGCGGTTACGGGGCGGTGGGGAGCCCCTCGAGGCTCCGCCGATCCTCCGCCGTGAGCCCCGGCAGGATCCGCTCTACCACCGGCGGCGGTGTCTTGGGGTTCCTGGCCAGGGCCAGGCGGACCTCGTAGTGGGACGACAGGCTCGGGGTCTCTCCGATCAGCTTGAGGGCCTGGCGGGGGGCGATCGAGCTCCGGGCGATCTCGACCACCAAGCCCTTGTCGAGGTGGCACTCCCGCAGGCAGCGCAGGACCAGCTCCTCGTCGCGGAAGAAGTCCGCCCACAGGGCCTTGAGCAGCGAGCTGCCCGAGCTGCGGACGGTCGCGATCTTCTCCGTCGAGCCGAGCCCGCGGAAGAGCGCGCTCAGGCGCGCCCGCGCCCGCGCCTTGACCTCGACCGAGCGGATCTTCGGGTTCTGGGTCAGGCCGAGCAGGCCGCGGAGGTCGCCCATCGAGCTCACCACCTCGACCAGCGCCGCCGACGGCACGTTCGGGTTCTCGAGCAGCGCCCGGCGCACCATCGGCCGCCGGAACAGCCGCCGGTGGCGGTAGATCTCCCGCGCCACCGCCGGGCTCGAGGTGCGGGCGAGGTTCGCCGCCAGGCGGTCGCCGAGCGCCGGGTTGGCGAGCAGCGCCAGCCGGACCTCGTCGTCGGTCTCGACCGAGAGCACCTGGAGGACGGCCAGGTCGCGGGAGGTCCGCGCGAGGGCGACCTTGCGCCCGACGGGGAGCCCCGAGAGGGCGACCGAGCGGCCCTCCTCGGGACGGACGTCCTCGAGGCGCGGGGGGCTCTGGGCCGGCGTCGCCGCGGGCTCCGGGAGATCCGCGGCGGCCGGCTCGGCCGGGGCGACCGGCTCCGGCGGGACCACCGCCTCCGGCTCCTCGCGCTCGTCGCGCGAGGCCGAGAGCTCCTTCGCCCGCCTCCGGACCCGCTCGCGATCGTCCGCCGGCAGGCTGTGGATCAGCGCCCGGGCCTGGTCCCGGATCTCGTGGCGCTCGCCCACCGAGAGCCCCGGGCCGTCGAGCTCCCGCAGCAGGTCGAGCACCCCCACCGCCCGGCCGCAGCGCGCCCGGAGCTCTTCCGGCGTGTGCTCGTTGCGGACGAACGCCTCCTTCACCCCCCAGTCCTCGAACCAGGGCGGGTGCGAGGCGATCGCGGCGAGCACCCGGGGCGAGTCGATCCAGGTGGCGAGCCGCCGCACGACGCCGAGCTCGCCGCCGTCGCCCGCGGCCTTGAGGCTGGCGAGGAGCTTGAGGTGGATCTCCTCGCGCTCCGGGACGGCGGGGTCGGGCCGCGGGCCGGGGTCCTGCGCGGACGGGGAATCGACAGTCATTGCAGCGACGGTGTAGAACCGGCGGCGAGGATACCACCGCCCGCCGCCGCACTCTGTCAAACGGCTGTCACCGGCGGACCCCTCGGCTGTCACACCGGCGGTACAGCATGAGCACCGGGTCGCCCGGCGGCCCCGCAGCGCCCGAGCCTCCCGCCCGGGCCCGACCCCGAGGAGGAACGAGTGATGATCCGACCCTGGAAACCGGCCGCCCTGGCCACGCTCGCCGTCCTGGCGCTCGCCGGCGGCGCCTGCTCCCCCGCCGGCGACGAGGCTCCGGAGGACTTCGCCCCGGAGGCCGGCACGGCGCCCGCGGACACGGCCGCGGCCGCCGCCGAGGGCGCGGGCGCGGTCGCGGTCGACCCCGACCTGCCGGCCTACGCCAAGACCAGCGGCGTCTCGGGCAGCCTGAGCTCGGTCGGCTCGGACACCCTCAACAACCTGATGACGCTGTGGGCCGAGGCGTTCGGCCGGCAGTACCCGAGCGTGCGCGTCCAGATCGAGGGCAAGGGCTCCTCGACCGCGCCGCCGGCGCTGATCGAGGGCACCGCCCAGGTCGGGCCGATGAGCCGCGAGATGAAGCCCTCCGAGGTCGACGCCTTCGAGGAGGCGTTCGGCTACCGGCCGACCCGGATCCGGGTGGCGATCGACGCCCTCGCGGTCTACGTCCACAAGGACAACCCGCTCGAGCGGCTGACCCTGCCCGAGGTCGACGCCATCTTCTCGAAGTCCCGCGCCTGCGGCTACCCCGAGGACGTCGCCACCTGGGGCGGCACCGGGCTCGAAGCGGAGTGGGCCGCCCGGCCGCTCAGTCTCTACGGCCGCAACTCCGCCTCCGGGACCTACGGCTACTTCAAGGAGCACGCCCTCTGCGACGGCGACTTCAAGGACACGGTCAAGGAGCAGCCGGGCTCGGCCTCGGTGGTCAACGGCGTGACCGGGGACCTCGCCGGGATCGGCTACAGCGGCATCGGCTACCGGACCTCCGGGGTCAAGGCCCTGGCGCTCGCCGCCGAGGAGGGGGCCGAGTACTACGGCACCGACTCCGAGACCGTCCTCGCCGGCGACTACCCGCTCGCGCGCTTCCTCTATCTCTACGTCAACCGGGCCCCCAACCAGCCGCTCGACCCGCTGGTGCGCGAGCTCCTGAGCTTCGTCCTCTCGGTCGAGGGGCAGCGGATCGTGGTCAAGGACGGCTACCTGCCGCTCTCGGCCGCGATCGCTCGCGAGGAGCTGGCGAAGATCCGGTGACCACCAGCTCCTCGATCGGCCGCGGCTCCTCCACCCCGAAGCCCTGGGCGTAGTCGACGCCCAGGGCTTCGAGCTTCTGGAGCAGCGCCACCCCGCTCACCCCCTCGGCCACCGTCCGGATGCCCAGGACGTGCGCCATCTGGTTGATCGAGTCGACCATCGCCCGGTCGAGCGGGTTGGTGGTCAGGTCGCGGATGAAGGTGCCGTCGATCTTCAGGAAGGCGACCCGCAGGGCCTTGAGCTTGCTGTACGAGGCCATGCCGCTGCCGAAGTCGTCGAGCGCGAAGCGGCAGCCGAGGGCCGAGAGCTCGCGGATCAGCCGCTGCGCCTGGGCGGGGTTGCCGACGGCGGCGGTCTCGGTGATCTCGAAGCAGAGCTTCTCCGGCGGCACCGCCCGGCTCTCGAGCTCGCGGCGGACCAGCTCGAGGAACGACTCGTCCGAGACCGAGACCGCGGAGAGGTTGACGGCGCAGGTCCCGAGCCCGGCGAGGTACGAGGCGGGCTGGGCCTCGAGCACGTCGAGCACCCGCAGGACCACCCAGTGGTCGATGTCGCGCATCAGCCCGTAGCGCTCGGCGGCGCGCACGAAGGGCGTCGGCGGCAGGACCCCGCCGTCCTCGTCGACCATCCGCAGCAGGACCTCGAAGAACAGCGGCTCCGGCCCCGTCCCGACGAGCCGGCGGATGCGCTGGGCGTAGAGCCGGAAGCGGCCCTCCTCCAGCGTCTTGTGGATCCGCACCACCCAGTTCATCTCGTCGGTCCGCCGCACCACCTCGGCGTCGTCGCGCTGGTAGAGCTGGACCCGGTTGCGCCCCTTCTCCTTGGCCACGTAGCAGGCGTGGTCGGCGGCCGAGAGGACCTGGGCCAGGCTGTCGGCCCCGGGCTGGATCGGCACCAGGCCGATCGACACGCCGACGGCGAAGCTCTTGTCCTGCCAGTCGAAGCGCGAGCCGCCGATCGCGCGGTGGATGCGCTCGGCGATCCGCCGGCCGGGCTCGACCGGGCAGCCGGGCAGCAGCACGCCGAACTCGTCGCCGCCCAGCCGGGCGACCAGGTCGCCGTCGCGCACCTCCTCGACCAGGTAGGCGGCGATCCGCCGCAGCAGCTCGTCGCCCGCGAGATGGCCGCAGGTGTCGTTGACCAGCTTGAACTGGTCGAGGTCCATGTAGAGCAGGCAGTGCCGGACGCCGGTGCCCCGCGGGGCGGCGAGGAGGCCCCGGAGGTGCTCGTCGAACGCCTGGCGGTTGAGCAGCCCGGTCAGCGGATCGTGGGTCGCCTGATGGGCGAGCTGGAGGGCGAGCAGGCGGTGGTCGGTGACGTCCTGGAAGACGATCACCAGCCCGATCGTCCGGCCGTCGCCGTTGCGGATCGGGGCCGCCGAGTGCTCGACCGCGAAGCGCTGGCCGTCTGCCCGGACCAGGACCATCCGGCGCTCCGGGTCGTGCGGCTGCCCGTCCGCCAGGGCCCCCGGCACATCGACCGGCGCCGCCAACCCGGTGGCCTCGTCGACCAGGGGCAGGACCTCGGCCAGGGCGCGGCCGGCGGCCTCGGCGGCCGGCCAGCCGGTGAGCTGCTCGGCGACCGGGTTGAGGAAGCGCACCCGGCCGTCCTCGCCGGCGGCGATCACGCCGTAGCCGATCGACGCCAGCGTGACCTGGGCGAGCTCCTTCTCCCGCGAGAGCGCCGCCACCTGCTCCTCGTAGGCCCGGGTGGTGTGGGCGAGGAGGTTGCGCAGGATCGCGCACTCGAGCTCTTGGTCGGCGCTCATGCCGGCCGCTCCCGGAGCAGGGCGAGGACCGCCGTCTGGTTGTAGAAGGCGAGGCCGCCGCCGCCGGCCGCCGGCCCGATCTCGCCGAAGGTAAAGAAGCCGCCGAGGGAGGCGCCGCGGAGGGCGGAGTGGATGGTCGCGACCTCCTTCTCCGCCAGCTCCCCCAGCACCACCTCGCGGCCGACGCAGGAGTAGAGCACCGCGGCCTCGGGCGCCGAGCCCGCCGGCAGCCGGGCCGCGGTCCGCAGCAGCGAGGCGTCGTTGCCCATGCCCAGCCGGACTCGGTCTCCGAGCTGGACGTCCCCCCAGAACGTCACCGCCCCGGGCGGATCGTCGAACGACTTCATCGAGCGGTAGAGGCTGCGCCGGTCCGGCCGCGGGCCCTCGATGATCAACGGGAAGCGATGGGCCGACTCGGGCATCGGCGCGAGCCCGCCGTCGACCGTGAAGAAGCGCCGGAACCAGGAGGCCGCCGGCTCGCCGTCGATCGAGTGGAGGACGTCGCCGCTCGCCCCGGTGACGGTGAAGATCGGGCTCGCCGGGTCCCAGCCGCGGACCACCTCGACCTCCATCTCGAGGCCGTAGAAGAGCACCAGCAGGCAGCCCGACTCGAGCACCTCGCCGCCGACGAATACCCGGGCGCCGGCGCCCTCGATCGGCTCGCGCTGCGAGGCGAGGCCGCCGACGACCGGCGGCGCCGCCCCCGCCGGCAGGCGCTCGCGGAGCGCCTCGAGCAGCTCCCAGGCCGGGAACCGCAGGCCGTCGCAGAGGAGGAAGGCGGAGTCGGCCCCGGCGAGCGCCGCGGCCGCCCGCGCCACGGCCTCGCCGTCGAGCCCGGAGCCGCGGGCGCCGCCGATCACCAGGACTTCGGCCCGGTGCTCCGGGCGCACGAGCCAGAAGAGCTGGAGGCTGCCCCGCCCTGTGACGCCGTCGCCGGCGAATTGGGTGACCGCCTCGCAGCCGAAGACCAGGACCGCCG
>DATKCC010000165.1:0-4240 GCA_035513375.1 Thermoanaerobaculia bacterium
CCGGGTCGAGGACCGCGCACACCCGCTGGAGGAGCTCGTCGACCAGCTCCTGCTCCGGTCGCTGGGCGCCCAGGGCGAGGGCCAGATCGTAGAGCGTCTCGAGCTGGAGGAGCCGTCGCTTCTCCGCGAGGCCGGGCAGGCCGGGAGCGGCCGGGCGTGCCATCATTGGGACATTCTAACCCACAGGTGCGACATCCTGCCGCACCTGTTCTCGGGAAGAACGCGACACGAGACGAGCCCCCGCTGGGCGGCGGGGTGGCCTGTCTGGAGCACGAGGTCGGGTGGTGGCGTCCCTCTCCCGACCACGCAGCTTCGCTGCGCGGTGCCCTGAGGGTGGGAGAGGGATCGAGGGAGAGGGGGGGCCCCTTGCCTCACAGGCCGCGACGAAGCCGCTTTACAGACTCCGCTTCTTGGCGCGGAGGTTCCGCCGACTGCCCTTCGGCCTACCGCCGCCGAAGCCGCCGCGGCCGCGCTCGAAAGGCGGGCCGTCGGAAGGAACGAACGGGCCGGGGCGGCGGGGCCGGTCCTCGGCGGCATTGACCCGGAGGGCCCGGCCGCTGAGCTCATGGCCGTCGAACAGCTCGATCGCGCGCGCGGCGCCCTCCTCCGTCGCGAACTCGACGAAGGCGAAGCCACGGGGCCGGCCGGTCTCTCGGTCGCTGGGGATGAAGATGTCCTGGATCTCTCCTGCCTCGGCGAACACCGACTCGATCTGCTCACGCGTCGCCTTGAAGTCGAGGTTTCCTACGAAGACCTTGGATGGCATGTCTGTCCTTTGTCGTGATTCTAGGCTTGGCCGGACTGCGGCCCGACCTGGTTTCTTAGGGACACTCTATCGCGTCGGCGCGAATCTTCATCCGGCCATCGCCTCGCGGCGCCGTTCGAGGGCTCGCACCAGATACTGGCCGGTGAAGCTCTCCGCCACCTGCGCCACCCGCTCGGGTGTGCCGGTGGCGATCACCCGGCCGCCAGCCTCGCCGCCTCCGGGCCCCAGATCGATCACCCAGTCGGCGGTCTTGACCACCTCCAGGTTGTGCTCGATCACGATCACCGTGTTGCCGTGGTCGACCAGGCGGTGGAGCAGGTCGAGGAGCTTCCCGACGTCGTCGAAGTGGAGGCCGGTCGTCGGCTCGTCGAGAAAGTAGAGGGTGCGGCCCGTCTGGCGCTTGCACAGCTCGCGGGCGAGCTTGACCCGCTGGGCCTCACCGCCCGAAAGCGTGGTCGCCGGCTGGCCGAGCCGGATGTAGTCGAGGCCGACGTCGGCAAGCGTGCTGAGGATCCGCTCCGCCGCCGGGATGTTCTGGAACAGGTCGCGCGCCTGCTCGACCGAGAGATCGAGGATCTCGGCGATGTTTAGACCCTTGAAGCGGACCTGGAGGGTCTCCCGGTCGTAGCGCTTCCCGCCGCAGACCTCGCAGGTGACATAGATGTCGGGCAGGAAGTGCATCTCGATCTTGATCTGGCCGTCGCCCTTGCACGCCTCGCAGCGGCCGCCCGCGACGTTGAAGCTGAAGCGGCCGGGCTTGTAGCCGCGCATCCGGGCCTCGGGCGTCTTCGCCATCAGCGCCCGGACTTGGTCGAAGACCCCGGTGTAGGTCGCCGGGTTCGAGCGCGGAGTGCGCCCGATCGGGCTCTGGTCTATGGCGATCACCTTGTCCAGGTGCTCGAGCCCCTCGATCCGGTCGTGCTCACCGGGCTTGTCCTGGGCGCGGTAGAAGTGGCGAGCCAGGGCCTTGAAGAGGATCTCGTCGACCAGGGTGGACTTGCCCGAGCCCGAGACTCCGGTGACGACCGAGAACGCCCCCAGTGGGATCTCCACGTCGACGTCCTTCAGGTTGTTCTGCCGCGCGCCGCGGACCACGAGCGACGCCCCGCTCCCCCGCCGGCGCCCCGCCGGCACCGGCACCTCGAGGTCCCCCCGCAGGTAGCGGCCGGTGAGCGATACGGCGGAGCGCTCGACGTCCTCGGGCGGCCCCTGGGCGACGATCTCACCGCCGTGGATGCCGGCGCCAGGACCGAGGTCGATCACCCAGTCGGCGGCCCGGATGGTCTCCTCGTCGTGCTCGACGACCAGCACCGAGTTGCCGAGGTCCCGCATCTCCTTCAGGGTCGCGATCAGGCGCGCATTGTCCCGCTGGTGAAGGCCGATTGAGGGCTCATCGAGGACGTACATCACCCCCATGAGCTTCGAGCCGATCTGGGTGGCGAGGCGGATGCGTTGGCTCTCGCCTCCGGAGAGCGAGCCCGAGGTGCGCTGGAGCGTCAGATAACCGACGCCGACGTCGTCGAGGAAAGCGAGCCGGTCGTGGATCTCGCGCACCACTTTGCCGGCGATCACCGACTCGCGCTCCGAGAGCTCGAGCTCGGCCATCCAGCGCCTGAGCTCGGCCACCGAGAGCTCCGAGAGCTGGTCGATGGGCGCGCCGTCGACGGTGACCGCCAGGGCCTCGGGACGCAGGCGCCTGCCGCCGCATTCGGCGCAAACACGGACCGACATGTACTTCTCGATCTCGGAGCGAACCGAGGCCGAAGCCGACTCCCGGTACTTGCGCTCCAGGGTCGGGATCGCCCCCTCGAAGCTGCCCCGCCATTCGTACTTCGAGCGCTTGCCCTTCATCGAGAAGGTGAGCTCCTGGTCGGTGCCGTCGAGGATCGCGCGGCGGGCGGCCTCCGGTAGCTTCCGCCACGGGGTCGCAAGCGAGAAGCCCAGCGCTTCGGCCAGGGTCTCGATCATCTGCTTGCGCCAGGAGCGCCCACCCGCGGGCCAGGGGGCGACCGCGCCGGCGTCGATCGACCGATCCGGGTCCGGCACCACCTTGTCGGGATCGACTCCGGCCAGGGTCCCGAGGCCCGAGCACGCGGGGCAAGCGCCGTAGGGGCTATTGAACGAGAACAGGCGGGGCGTGATCTCGGCGAGGCTGGTGCCGCACTCGGAGCAGGCGTAGTTGCGGGACAGGGTCTCCTCGGCGGCGGCGCGACGACCGGCGCCGGGGCCGCCCTCCGGCCCCGCTTGCGCACTGACGAGCACCAGTCCCCCACCCACCTCGAGGGCGGTCTCGAGCGAGCTCGCCAGGCGCCCTTCGATCCCGGGCTTGACCACCAGGCGATCGACCACCACGTCGATCGTGTGCTTCTGCTGCTTGTCGAGCTCCGGCGGCTCGCCGGTGAGCTCCACCATCTCGCCGTCGATCCGGGCCCGGACGAAACCCTCCTTGGCCATCTGGGCGAGCTGGCGCTTGTACTCCCCCTTCTTGCCGCGGACGTACGGAGCGTAGAGGACGATCCGGGTGCCGTCGGGGTTGGCGAGGATCCGGTCGACCATCTGCTGCACGGTCTGCGGCCGGACAGGGGCGCCGCACTCCGGGCAATGCGGGACGCCGATCGAGGCGAACAGGAGCCGCAGGTAGTCGTGGATCTCGGTCACCGTGCCCACGGTCGAGCGCGGATTCTTCGACACCGACTTCTGCTCGATCGAGATCGCCGGCGACAAGCCTTCGATGCCGTCGACGTCCGGCTTCTCCATCTGCTGGAGGAACTGCCGGGCGTAGGAGGAGAGCGACTCGACGTAGCGCCGCTGGCCTTCGGCGAACAGGGTGTCGAAGGCGAGCGAGGACTTGCCGGAGCCCGAGACGCCGGTGAAAACCACCAGGCGGTTTCGGGGGATCTCGAGCTGGACGTTCTTGAGGTTGTGCTCGCGGGCTCCGCGAACGACGATGGCATCCATGCAGAGGAGGGAACGCTAGAAGTCCACGTACCCTTCCCGCACCCTCACCTGGTTGCCGAACCCTCGCACTCGGACCTGCACCTGGCGCCAGCTCCCGTCGTGGCGCAGGTCGGTCGGGTAGTAGCCCAGGACGTACTGCTCCCTGAGCTCGGCGAGGATGCTCCGGAAGGCGTGCTCCACCTCGCCGATCCGCTCGATCGGCTCGATCCGCCCGCCGGTCTCGAGCACCAACCGCCTGAGGGCTTCGTACTCCTCCCGGTTCTCCGGCGCGTCGCGCCACGCCGAGCTGTACAGGCCGGGCTGGGAGCCGGCGGGGCCCCCCCGGTCCTGGAGCTGGATCCAGTAGACGATCGCCTGGCTGCGCTGAGCCTTCCAGACCACGTCCCGCATCCTGAGCGCGCTGTAGACGTCGAAGCCGTCGGAGAGCACCACCACGACGCGCCGGCCCTGGCGGCCGTCGAGGATCTTGAAGGCGGCGTAGAGGTGGTCGGTCAGGGCGGTGCCGCCGCCCGCCTC
>DATKCC010000166.1:0-3193 GCA_035513375.1 Thermoanaerobaculia bacterium
CTATGCCCTGCTGGAACTGGCGGCCGCTGTAGAGCCCCGTCCCCGAGGAGAAGGGGCGCTCCATCATCGTGATCTCGTTCGAGCTGGTCAGCTCCTCCATGGAGCGGTAGGGCTTGAAGTGGCCGATGGTGAAGTAGCCGCCGAGGGCCTTCTTGCCGAGGTAGACGTCACGGAAGCCGGCCGTCGTGCTGCCGGCCGCGAAGTCCTGCTCCATCTTGAAATCCCAGCCGTAGGCGCTGCCCGACAGGGTCAGCCGGGCGCGGCGGAAGTCGGTGGTGTCGGTCGTCGAGGCCGTATCCGCGTCGAACGCGTAGGCGTCGGCGTGGATGCGACCGCCGGCCTGGAAGCTGAAGTTTCCGTCCTCGGAGGTGATGCTGATGCCGCCCGTGGTCTTGGCCGTGTCGGCGTGGATCGGCCCGGTCGAAACCATCGCCAGGGCTGCGGAGAAGGCGAGGAGTTGGGATCGCATGGTCGAGTGGATCTCCTGTCGTAGGGGTGGTGTGTTGGATGGGCCGTCGTCCGGACGGCGTCTCTTCTCTCAGGACGCGCTCAGTATCCGGGGGCGCGGTGGCGCCGCCGTGGACGGCCTGTAACGATTCGAAGTCAGGGTCACAAGTACCGCCGGCTGCCGGTCGCGATGTAGACCACCCGGGCGGCGATGTTCTCGGCGTGGTCGCCCACCCGCTCGAGATCGCGCATCGAGAGGAGCACCGGCAGGGCCTGCGAGGAGATGCGCTCGGCCTCGGCCGCCTTCACCCAGAAGCCGGGCCGGGTGAGGAGGTCCTCGGTGAGGGTCCCTCCTGGTACTCGATTCGGCTCACCGCATCGGCGTGTGGCCTCCCGTAGGGCGCGCCGGGGACCGTGGCAGGGTGCCAGGCTACCGCACTCGCCTCGCCGTGCTCCAGGAGGCCGCTCGCTCCCGCGGTGAGGTACGCTGGCGCTCGTGAACGCCGTCGCCGCGCCCTCCGCAGCCACCGTCTATCGCTCGAAGACCGACTGGTGGCTGGGGGCGGTCCTCTGGGTCGCCATTCTCGCCATGGTCGCGAGCGCGGGGAGCCTCTGGGTCGCGGGCGGCTCGCCGGCGCTCAGCCTCGGGAGCGCCGCCCTGTTCCTGGCCATGGCGGCCTTCATGGTCTGGATCCTCCGGGGCACCCGGTACGAGCTCTACCCGGACCGGCTGCTCGTCCGCTCCGGGCCGTTCCGGTGGACCGTCCCGCTCGCCACGATCGAGGAGGTCCACCCGACCCGGAACCCGCTCTCGAGCCCGGCGCTCTCCCTCGACCGCCTCCAGGTCAGCTACCGGGGCTCGCGGGTCGGGATCATGATCTCCCCTGAGCCCCGAGGCGCCTTCCTCCAGGACTTCGCCGCGCCGGCGCCGCACCTGGAGCCGCTGGGCGACCGGTTGATCGCGAGGTGAGCCTCAGGGCCGAAATGGACGGGCGCCGCCGCGCCAGCAGGAGTGATAGTCTTCAGCGATCCTCTCCTAGTACCGAGACGCTGCGATGGGCTACGAGGCCGGACCGGACCGCGGGCGGGTGAACGCTCAAGCTGAAGCCGCGTCCTCCGAGGCTCGCTTCCGGGTGCTGGAGCGCCTCGGGGCCGGCGGCGCGGGCGAGGTCTATCGGGCGGAGGACCGGCTGCTCGGCCGGGAGGTCGCCCTCAAGGTGCTCCGGGACGGCGCGGGCGCCGAAGGCGACGCCGCCCGGGAAGCCCGGCGCCTCGCCGCCCTCTCCCACCCCGCGATCGCCGGGATCTACGAGCTCGTCCGGCTCCCCGACGGGCGCTCCGCCCTGGTCATGGAGCGGGTCGAGGGGCCGGAGCTCGCCGCCGCCCTCGCCTCGGGGCCTTTGCCGGTCGAGGAGGCGCTCGGCCTCGGGATCGAGCTCGCCCGCGCTCTGGCCTACGCCCACGGCCGGGGCGTGGTCCACGGCGACCTCAAGCCGGCGAACGTCCTGCTGCCCTCGGCCGGCGCCCCCAAGCTCGTGGACTTCGGCTTCGGCCGCCTGGCGGGTGACGGCGACGGCCCGGGCGAGCCCGAGCCCGGCGCCGCGGGCGGCCTCGGGACCCTTGGGTACGCGGCCCCGGAACGGCTTCGCGGCGGGCCTCCCGACCCCCCGGGCGACCTCTTCTCGCTCGGCTGCCTGCTCTACCACGCCGTCGCCGGCCGCCCGCCCTTCGCCGGCGGCTCGGCGCGCGAGGTCGTTGAAGCCACCCTCCGCCACGAACCGCCGCCGCTCGGCGCGCTCCGGCCCGAGACGCCGTTTGCCCTCGACCGCGCGATCCGCCGCCTGCTGGCGAAGGAGCCGGCGGCGCGGCCGGGCGCGGCCGGCGAGGTCGCGGCCGAGCTCGAGGCGATCCGGGCCGAGGGGCCACGGCCGGGCCCGGCGGCGGACGAGGCTCCCGCGGGACCGGCTTTCCGCGGGCTCCTCGCCTTCCAGGAGGTGGACGCCGGGGCGTTCTTCGGGCGCGAGCAGGATCTGCGCGGCCTGGTCGCGATGGTCATGAGCCCGGAGCGCCGGTTCGCGGTGCTCCACGGCGAGTCCGGCTGCGGCAAGACCTCGCTGGTGCGGGCCGGGCTGATCCCCCGGCTGCGCGCCGCCGGCTGGCTGGCGCTCTACTCGCGGGTCTACCAGGCGCCGGTCGATGCCCTGGTCGCCGCCGCCGGCCGCGAGGGCGGGGTACCGGTCGGCACCGCCGCCGGCGCCGGCGAGCCGCCGCACCGGCTGCTCGAGCGGGTCGCGGACGCTGTCGGGGCGCCGGTCCTGGTGGTCCTCGACCAGTTCGAGGAGGCTTTCACCACCCTGCCACCGGCGGAGCGCGAGCGCCTGGTCGCCCTGGTCGCGAGCTGCCAGGGCGGCGAGCCCGCCGGCGTCCGGTTCCTGGTCTCGGTGCGCAGCGACTTCCTCCACGTCGTGGGCGAGGCCTTCGACCGGTCGGTCCGGGAGCCGCTCGCCGCGGCCGGCCGCTACCGCCTGCGCTCCTTCACCCGCGATCAGGCCGAGGAGGTCCTGGCGCGCTCCGCCGGCGCGGGCGAGCTCCCGGCCGATCCCGACCTCTGGCCGGTGGTCGCGGCCGACCTCCTCGACCAGGGCCGGGTGCTCCCCTCCGAGCTCCAGATCGTCGGCGAGGAGATCCAGCGCCGGCGTCTCCTCTCGGCGGGGGCGTACCGCCGCTCCGGGGGCAAGGAGGCTCT
>DATKCC010000167.1:0-8455 GCA_035513375.1 Thermoanaerobaculia bacterium
GAGCCGCAGCACCTCGCGATGAGTGACTTCGAGAGCGCTCAGCCGCGCTGGTGCCCGGGCTGCGGCGACCATTCGGTCCTCTCCGCCACCCAGCGACTCCTCGCCGCCGAGGGTCTGGCGCAGGAGTCGACCGTGTTCGTCTCGGGCATCGGCTGCTCCAGCCGCTTCCCCCACTACATCAAGACCTACGGCTTCCACGGCATCCACGGTCGGGCCCTGCCGGTGGCGACCGGCGTCAAGCTCCACCGGCCGGAGCTCGCGGTGTTCGTGGTCATGGGCGACGGCGACTGCGTCTCGATCGGCGCCGGCCACTGGGTCCACGCGATCCGCTACAACATCGACATGGTCGCCCTGATGCTCGACAACAGCATCTACGGTCTGACCAAGAAGCAGACCTCCCCGACCACGCCCCAGGGCTACCGCACCAACACCCAGCCGCAGGGGAGCTACCTGCCGGCGATGAACCCGATCGAGGCGACCCTCGGTCTGACCAACGCCTCGTTCGTCGCCCAGACCGCCGAGTGGGTGCCGCCCCACCTCTACGCCACCCTGGAGGCGGCGTACCGGCACCGGGGCTTCGCTTTCGTCAGGGTGCTCCAGCGCTGCCCGCACTACACCCAGGACCTGTTCGCCAACCTGGTGCAGAACCCGGATGAGGTGGAGCTGCTCGAGCACGAGAACGGCATCACCCTGCCGCAGCTCGAGGGGCGGTTCAAGAACCGGGTGCGCCACGACCCGGCCGACATCGACCAGGCGCGGCGGCTGGCGGAGGCCGGCGACCGCGTGCGGCTGGGGATCTTCTTCCGCGACCAGTCCCGCCCGCGCTACGAGGACCTCCGGGCGCTGCGCCACCGCTCGGCCGAGGAGCGGATCACCATCCTGAACGAGGAGCTCGACCGCCATGCCGTCTGAAGCCGCCAGCACCACCTCGATCCCTCCGCCAGCCACCGCTCCGGCCTCCGCCCCTGAGAGAGCGCGCGTCGAGGACGCCCTCGCGGCGCTCGCCGCCCCCCGGGACGCCTTCCGCTCGGCGCTCGCGGCGACCGCCGAGGAGATCCGCGGCCTGCTCGCGGCCGCCATCGCTCCGGGCGAGCGGCCGCAGCGCCTGGCGGCCGAGCTGGGTCCCTTCGCCGCCGCGCGGATCGACGCCGGCCGCCTCGCCGAGCTGCTCTCGACGAGCGGGCCGGCCGACGGGTCCGAGCGCGCCCAGGCGACTCGCCAGGCCGACCGCGCGCCCGTCGAGCGGGCGCTCGCCCGCCTGGCCGAGCTCGAGCTCCGCGGCGACGACCTGTTCCGTTGCCGGGTGGCGCCCGGCGGCGACCTCCAGGCGGCGGTCGAGGAGGCCCTGGCCGAGGCCGGCTGCGCGTTCGGCGCCGCCCGCCTGGTCGAGCTCGCGCGCTCCGGCCGCTACCGCTCCGAGGAGCATTCCGGCCTCGCCGAGCGCTTCGCCTTCCGCCGTTGGAGCCGCGCCGAGCGCGCCATCGCGCCGCCGCTGGTCGTCGAGGTCGAGGGCGCCGATCTCGCGGCCGGCGGCCTTGCCCGGTTCCTCGATGGCGCGGTCAAGCTGGTGCTGGTGGTGGCGGGCGAGGAGGCGCCCCCGGCCGCCCTCGTCCGGCTGATCACCCCCGGCGTGCTGGTGCTCCAGGCCACCGGGCCCGGCGCCCTGGCCGAGGTCGCATCCTGCCCCGGCCCGGCGGTAGCGGCGTTGCTGCCGACGAGCGCCGCCCGCTTCATCCACGCGCCGGCGCTCGATGGCGCTCCGGCCCGGCTGACGATCGAGCACCTGCCCGCGGCGCCGGCCGTCGGCGCCGCCGTGCCCTTCCTTTGGCGGGAGGAGCTTCGCCAGCTCGCCGCGCTCGCCGCGGTAGGCAGCGCAGCCCGAGGGGCGAGCGCTGCCGGTGTCTCGCCCGAGGCCGCGATTGCTTCGCCGGCCGTGGTCGGCACCCCGGGGGCGGTCCCCGCCGTGGCCCCTCCGGGCGTCGCTGCCGCCGAGCCGGACGCCGCGGCCGATCAAGCCGACCGCCTCGCCGCTTGGCTGCTCCAGCAGGCCGGCCTCGCCGGCGCGGGGGCGGCCGGCTGAGGAGCGACCCGATGATCCCGGCAACCGTCATCGAAGCCATCGCCATCCTCGGCGGCGTGGGGCTCACCTTCGGGGCGCTGATCGCGCTCGCGAACCGCAAGCTCCAGGTCTGGGAGGACCCCCGGATCGACGCCGTCGCGGGCCTGCTGCCCGGGGCCAACTGCGGCGCCTGCGGCCTCGCCGGTTGCCGCGCCTTCGCCGAGGCGGCGGTCGGTGGCCGGATCCCGCCGGCCCGCTGCACGGTGATGGGCGAGCGGGAGGTGGCGACGGTCGCTGCCTACCTGGGGATCGACGCGGGGGAGGCCGAGCGGCGCGTGGCGCGCCTTCTGTGCGCCGGCGGCTCGGACATCGCCCCGCGCAAGGCGGTCTACGACGGCCTCGAGAGCTGCGCCGCCGCGGTGGCGGTCGCCGGCGGCGGCAAGGGTTGCACGTGGGGGTGCGTCGGCCTTGCCGACTGCGCGGTCGCCTGCGCGTTCGCCGCCATTCACATGAGCCCGACCGACCTGCCGGTGGTCGACCCCGAGCTGTGCACCGCCTGCAACGACTGCGTCGAGGCCTGTCCGCTCGGTCTGTTCGTGCTGGTGCCGGCCGACCAGCGGTTGCTGGTGCAGTGCCGCAACCTGCTCGAGGGAGACGCGGCGACCGCGGTCTGCTCCGTGGCGTGCAACGGCTGCGGCCGCTGCGCCGTCGACGCCGCCCCGGGCCTGATCGAGATCCGCTCGGGGCTGGCGGTGGTCGACACGACGAAGATCGAGACCGCCGCCGCGGCGGCCACCGCCCGCTGCCCGACCGGCGCTATCGTCTGGCTCGATGGCCCGGCCCAGTTCCCCGAGCTCCAGCGCCGCCCGTCGACCCTCATGCCGGGCGCCGGGGCACGCCAGGCTGGAAGGGAGCTGCATCCATGAACCGGCTTTTCAAAGGTCGGGGTCGTGGCTGTGGCGCGCCGCGTCTCGAGGCGCTGGGGCTCGTCCCGAGGGCTGTGGTGGGGGGCGGACCGGGGCTCCCGTCGGGCACCGCCGCACGAAGTGCGGTGGTCCGGACGGCGCGGCGTTCTCGGTGGGGGGAACTGCTGGCCGCGCCTCGGCTTCGGCTCCCCGCGAGGCGGCGGTGGTCGTGGACACGCTCGGAAGCGGGGTCGCCTCAGACGCCCTCCGGACGGGAGTCCCGGCCCGCCCGGGACCGGTCGTGGTTCTCCTGGCCTCCCCCCGCCCTATCCGGTCGACCCGTTCGACTCGCTCCGCTCGCTCAGGGCATGGCCAGAGCTCGGCCGCCCAGAATCCTCGAATCCTCTCCACTCGGTAGGACAGGAGAAGGCGAGCTCCCTCACCACCCGGAACCGCATGCGGCAAGGCAAGCGATGCCGCCCGGGAGGGGGGCCGGTCGAGCCGCAGCTGGCCGCGGGCGGGGCGGGGGCTCCCTCCCGGGGGCGTCGGCGCCGCGCGAGCTTCCGGGCGCCTCCCGGACCCACGGATGCTCCGCCGCGCGGCGCAGCCGAGGCGCGGCCATCGGGTCCATCCACCGGGAACGCCGCGCCGTCCCCCGGGAGGGAGCCCCCGCCCCGCCCCCACCCCGACTTCGGCAGAACCCAGAACCCGCACCGGCGGTATCCAAGACCCGTACACCGGCGGCACGCCGCACTCGAATCCCCTTCCGCCCCCGGCACCGCGCCCGTAGCGCTCCCAGGCGAAGCCCGTAGGAGACGACCATGATCCGAGACCTTCTCCAAGCCACCTCCGACCCGGCTCCACCGGCCGCCGCGGGCGCCCGGTACCCCGGGATCGCCTCCGCCATGGACGGCGGCAGCGCCGTGGTCGCGGTCGAGACTGCGGCGAGCGAGGCCGCCGGCGCCTACCCGATCACCCCGTCGACGCAGATGGGCGAGGGCTGGGCGGAGGCGGTCGCCGCCGGTGCGACCAACGTCCACGGGCGGCGGCTCCTGTTCTTCGAGCCCGAGGGCGAGCACGCCGCTGCCGCGGTCACCGCCGGCATGAGCATGACCGGGCTGCGCGCGACTAACTTCTCGAGCGGGCAGGGCATCGCCTACATGCACGAGTCGCTCTACGCCGCCGCCGGCAAGCGGCTGACATACGTGCTCAACGTCGCCGCCCGCGCCATGACCAAGCAGGGCCTGAACGTCCACGCCGGCCACGACGACTACCATGCGGTCGACGACACCGGCTTCTTCCAGCTCTTTGCCAAGGACGTGCAGTCCGCAGCCGACTTGACGCTGATCGCCCACCGGATCGCCGAGCTGTCGCTCACCCCGGGGCTCTGCGCCCAGGACGGCTTTCTGACCAGCCACGTGATCGAGTCGCTGCGCCTGCCGGAGCGCGAGCTCATCCGTGAGTACCTGGGCGATCCGGCCGACTCGATCGAGTCGCCGACGCCGGCGCAGCGCCTGGTCTTCGGCGCCACCCGGCGGCGGATCCCCGAGCTCTTCGACCTCGACTACCCGACGATGCTCGGCCCGGTCCAGAACCAGGACAGCTACGCCCAGGGAGTGGCGGCGCAGCGACCGTTCTACTTCGACCACGTCGCCGGCCTCGCCGACCGGGCGATGGCGGAGTACGCCGAGCTGACCGGCCGGCGCTACGCCCGGGCCATGGACTACCGGCTGGAGGACGCCGACTGGGTGTTGGTCGGCCAGGGCTCGGTGGTGAGCAATGCCGAGGCGGTCGCCGACTGGCTGCGCAGCGAGCGCGGCCTCAAAGTCGGGGTCCTCGACCTGGTGATGTTCCGGCCGTTTCCGGCCGACCTGGTGACCCGCCTCCTCCGCGGCAAGCGGGGCGTGACCGTGCTCGAACGGGTCGACCAGCCGCTCGCGGTCGACCCGCCGCTCTTGCGCGAGCTCCGCGCCGCCCTCTCTCAGGGGGTGGAGAACTCCCGCGCCCTCGACCGCCGCTCGGCGGCCCCCCGGCATCGGCCCCGGCTCGCCGAGGTCGGGGGCGAGACGCCGCTCCCGCACCCGGACCTCGGTTCGGTCCGCCCGGCCGAAGTGCCGGAGTTCTACGCCGCCGGCTTCGGCTTCGGCAGCCGCGACCTCCAGCCCGGCCACCTGGTGGCGGCGGTCGACAACATGCTCCCCGGCGGCGCCCGGCGCCATCACTTCTACCTCGGCATCGACTTCATCCTGCCGGCCGAGCGGCTGCCGAAGCTCGAGATCTGGCAGCAACAGCTCCTCGACGGCTACCCGCTCCTGGGCGAGCTCGCCCTGCCCTCGGCCGGGGACCTCGACCTCCTGCCGGCCGAAGCGGTCGCGATCCGCATCCATTCGGTGGGCGGCTGGGGCGCGATCACCATGGGCAAGAACCTGACCCTGACGGCCTTCGAGCTGTTCGGGCTCCAGGTCAAGGCGAACCCCCGTTACGGCTCGGAGAAGAAGGGGCAGCCGACCACTTTCTACGCCACGCTCTCGCCCGAGCCGGTGCGTCTCAACTGCGAGCTCCGCCAGGTCGACGTGGTGCTCTCGCCCGACCCCAACGTCTTCCGTCACTCAGACCCGCTGGCCGGTCTCGCCGAGGGCGGCGTCTTCGTGATCCAGAGCGACCGGTCGCCGGAGGAGCTCTGGCGCTCGCTCCCCGCGGCCGCCCGGAGGGCGCTCCGGGAGCGCTCGATCCGGGTCTACGCCCTGGACGCCTTCTCGATCGCCAGCCAGGAGGCGACCGACGCCGAGCTGCGCTACCGGATGCAGGGCGCCGCCTTCCTCGGCGCCTTCTTCGCGGTCTCGCCCCTGGCCGGCCGCGCCGGTCTCGACGAGAGCGCGCTCTTCGCCGGCATCCACGAGCAGCTCGAGCACAAGTTCGGCCGGCTCGGCGAGCGGGTGGTCGAGGACAACCTGCGGGTGATCCGGCGCGGCTTCGCCGAGCTCGTGGCGGTGACCCCGCCGGCGGATGAGATCGAGGAGGGAGGAACCCTCGGGCAGCCGGCGGTGGGCGCGCTCCCGGTGCTGCTCGACTCTCCCGGCGCGGCGCCCGGCCCGGGTCACCCGGGGCGGTTCTGGGAGCAGGTCTGCGGGCTCTGCAAGCTCGGCCGCGACCCGATCGCCGACCCCTTCGCCGCTCTGAGCGCCATCCCGGCGGCGACCGGGGTCGTCCGCGACATGACCGGCGTGCGCTTCGAGGTGCCCGACTTCATCGCCGACCGCTGCACCGGCTGCAGCCAGTGCTGGGTGCAGTGCCCGGACGCCGCGATCCCCGGCCTGGTCAGCACCGTCGAGCAGGTGCTCGACGGCGCGCTCAAGACGGCCGCGAACGGCCGCAGCCTCGACCGGCTGCGCCAGGTCAAGTCGAACCTGGCGCGCGAAGTCCGCAAGGTACTGGCCGGGGTGCCGTTCACCACCTTCGGCGACGCCCTTGCGGCCGCCTACCAGAGCCTGGTCGACCGGCTCGGCTGGGAGCCCGAGAAGCGCCATGCTCTCGACCAGGACTTCGCCGCCCTCTTCGCCGTGCTCGCCGACTTCCCGCTCGCCAGGACCGTGCCCTTCTACGACGTCCCCGAGCGGCGCGAAAAGGGGAGCGGCGGCCTGCTCTCGATCACCGTCAACCCCGACGCCTGCAAGGGGTGCAACATCTGCGTCGAGGTCTGCCCGGAGCACGCGCTGGTCACGGTCAAGCAGGACGCAGGGATCGTCGAGCGGCTGCGGCGCAACTGGGAGCTGTGGGAGAACCTCGCGGACACCGACGACCGGTTCATCAACGTCGGCGACGTCGAGGAGGGCCGGGGGGTGCTCTCGTCTCTGCTGTTGAAGAAGAAGGTCTTCCGCTCGATGGTGGGCGGCGACGGCGCCTGCATGGGTTGCGGCGAGAAGACCGCCGTCCACTTGACGGTGTCGGCGATCGAGGCGCTGATGCAGCCGCGGGTCGCGCGCTTCGTCGCCCGGCTCGACCGGCTGATCGAGGAGCTCGAGTCGGCGCTCCGCGAGCTGCTGGCGGCGGACGTCGATCTCGAGCCCGCTCTGCTGGCTGCCGGCGAGCTGCCGGAGACCGACCTGCCCGAGGAGAAGCGCCCGCGCCTCCGCGCCCTGGGCGGCGCCCTCGGCCCCCTCCGCGACCTGCGCTGGCGCTATGCCGCCGGCCCGAGCGGGCGCGGGCGGTCGAACCTCGCGATCGTCAACAGCACCGGCTGCTCGTCGGTCTGGGGCAGCACCTACCCTTACAACCCGTACCCCTACCCCTGGGTCAACCACCTCTTCCAGGACGCGCCTTCGATCGCGATCGGCGTCTTCGAAGGGGTGATGCGCAAGATGGCCGACGGCTTCGCCGCGGTGCGCCGCGCCGAGCTGCTGCTCGCCGGCGACTACGACCCGGCGATCCACGAACCGTTCTTCGAGGCCTTCGACTGGCGCCAGCTCAGCGACGAGGAGCTCGGGCTCTGCCCGCCGATCGTGACCGTGGGCGGCGACGGCGCGATGCTCGACATCGGGTTCCAGAACCTGTCGCGCCTGCTCGCCTCGGGCAAGCCGATCCGGGTGATCGTCCTCGATACCCAGGTCTATTCGAACACCGGCGGCCAGGCCTGCACCAGCGGCTTCACCGGCCAGGTCTCGGACATGGCGGCCTACGGCAAGGCGCAGCACGGTAAGCAGGAGCTACGCAAGGAGCTGGCGCTGATCGCCATCGCCCACCGCGGCGCCTTCGTGGTGCAGACGTCGCAGGCCTCGCCGTCGCATCTGATCGGCAGCGTCCTCAAGGCTCTCCAATCGCGCCGGCCGGCGGTCGTCAACGTCTACACCCCTTGCCCGGTCGAGCACGGTCTGGCCGACGAGATGGCGCCGCATGCGGCGAAGCTCGCCCTCGAAGGCCGCGCCTTCCCCTTCCTGGTCTACGACCCGGACGCCGGCGGCTCGATCGCCGAGTGCCTCGACCTCGCCGGCAACCCTGACCCGGACGCGGACTGGCCGCGCTACGAGCTCGAGCACACCGCCGCCGATGGAGCGAGGCGAAACCTCACCCTGCCCCTGACCGTCGCCGACTGGGCGGCGACCGAGCGGCGCTTCGCGAAGCACTTCACGACCGTGCCGGAGGCGGACTGGAGCGACGAGATGACGCCTTTCCACGAGTACGTCGCCGCCACCGTGGAGGAGCGGCGGGACCGGGTACCTTTCATCTGGGCTCTCGACGCCGAGCGGCGGCTGGTCCGGCTACGGGTGGCGCCCGAGATCGTACGCCTGGCCGAGGACCGGATCGACTTCTGGAACCAGCTCCGGGAGCTCGCCGGGCTGAGGGTCCCGGCGGCCGTGCGCGAGACGGTCGCCCGCGAGCTCGCGGCGGGGCTCGAAGAACGCCTGGCGGGCGAGCGCGCCCGGCTCGAAGTGGGGATCGCCCGGCGGCTGGCCGAGGGCCTGCTGCGCTCGGGGGGCGGCGAGGCGACGGTCGA
>DATKCC010000168.1:0-5416 GCA_035513375.1 Thermoanaerobaculia bacterium
AGGAGCCCGGCCCAGCCGCCGAGCCGCCCGGCGAGCTCGGCCGCCACGGCGTCGAAGGCGAACGGCCCGGCCATCGCCGCGCCGACCACCAGCACGCCCATCGAGATCAACCCGCCGAGGACCACCGACACCGCGAGGCCGAACCGGATCTCCGGCAGCCGCTGTCCCACCGCCAGCCCCGAGCCCAGGAACAGGTTGTAGGGCACGACGGTGGTGCCGATCAGGCCGAGCACCAGGAGCCCGGCGCCCGGCGGCGTCGAGGGCACGAGCAACCCCCGGAGCACCTCCCCCGCCGCCGGCCGCACCAGGACCGCGGTCACCAGGAACGCCACCCCCATCAGCGCCACCAGTGCCGCCAGGAGGTGGGCCACCGTCCGGGGCGCGCCCAGCCAGAGGAGCGCCGCCGCCACCGCCCCCGAGGCCAGGGCGAGGAGCCAGGCCGGCAGGCCCAGGACGAGCGCCGTCCCCGCCGCCGCGCCGAGCAGGTTGCCGGCCTCGTAGGCCGCGCAGCCGAGGACGATCGCCCCCAGGACCAGGACCACCACCACGCCGCGGCCCCCGGCTTCGCGATCGCCCTGGCGAAGGGCCTGGGCCAGGTCCCGGCCCGAGACCGCGGCGAGCCGCGCGCTCGCCTCCTGGAGCACCAGGGTCGCCACGGTCGAGAACCCCAGCGCCCAGAGGAGCGCCGTGCCGTAGGAGGCCCCGGCGATACCGCAGGCCGTGACCGTCCCCGGGCCGATGAAGGCCGCAGCGATGACCGACCAGAGGAGGACCGCGAGAAGGCGCCTCACGAGCTCTCCTCACGCGGGCTCCCCCAGCCGCCGCCGCCCGGCGTCTCGAGAACCAGCCGGTCGCCGGCAGCCATCTCGCGCCCGTCCACCGGGGCGAGCTCCTCGACCTCCCCGGAGACGCGGATCACCCGCTGGCGTCCCGACGCCCCGGGCTCACCGCCGCCGACGCCGTAGGGCCGCTCCCGGCGGTGCTGGGTCAAGACCGACAGCGAGGCCGGCTCGAGGAAGGTCAGCTCCCGGACCGCGCCGTCGCCGCCCCGGCGCCGGCCGGCGCCGCCCGAGCCCGGCCGGATGGCGAAGCGCTCGAGGCGGACCGGGTAGCGGCGTTCGAGGACCTCGGGGTCGGTCGCCCGAGTGTTGGTCATGTGGGTGTGGACCGCCGAGGCCCCGTCGCGCCCGGCGGTGGCGCCGGCGCCGCCGCAGATCGTCTCGTAATAGACGAAGCGCGCGGTGCCGAAGAGCACGTTGTTCATCGTCCCCTGGCTGCAGGCGGCGAGCCCGAGTGCCTTGAGCATGGTGTCGACCACCCGCTGGCTGGTCTCGACGTTGCCACCGACGACCGCCGGGGCAAGCCTCGGATCGTCCGGGAACTCCGGGGCGAGCATCCCGCGGGGGATCTCGAGGGCCACCGGGCGCAGCAGGCCCTCGTTGAGGGGCAGCGCGGCTCCGGCTCCGCCGCTTCCGCGAGCCTCCTGCCCGGCTTCCGACGCCGCTTCGATCAGCAGCCTCAGGACGTAGAGCACCGCGCTCCGCACCACCGCGGGCGTGGCGTTCAGGTTTCCGGGGTGGACCGGCGCCGAGCCGGCGAACGAGATCCCGGCCCGGCCACCGGCGACCTCGATCGTGACCGCGAGCGGCGAGCCGTCGTCCATCCGCTCCTCGGCGCGGTAGGTCCCGTCGCCCAGCCAGCGCAGCGCAGCCTCAAGGCGATCCCCGGCACGGCGGGCGAGAATCCGCATCTGGTCCCGGAGGGTCTCCCGACCGTGGGTGGCGGCCAGGGCCCGGAGCGCCGCGGCCCCACGGTGGTTCGCGGCCAGCGCCGCGCCCAGGTCGGCGAGGTTCTCTTCGAGCGCACGAGTCGGCCAGGGCGCTCCGGTCAGCAGCGTGCGGACGTCGTCCCACCGGGGTTCTCCGGCCGCTACCAGGAGGGTCGGCGGGATCACCACCCCCTCCTCAGCGAGGCACCGGGCCTCGGGGGGCATCGATCCGGGCCGGACGCCTCCGATCTCGGCGTGGTGGGCGCGGCTCGCGACGTAGCCCAGGAGCGATGCCTCCTCGCCGGCCTCGTCCGCGGCGAACACCGGCGTGATCACCGTCACGTCCGGGAGGTGCGAGCCGCCGAAGGCCGGGCTGTTGGTGACCGCCACGTCGCCGGGCCCGAGCTCGAGAGCGGCCGCCACGGCGCGCACGCAGAGGCCCAGGGCCCCGAGGTGAACCGGGATGTGCGGCGCGTTGACCACCAGCTCCCCGGCCGGGTCGAGGAGGGCGCAGGAGAAGTCGAGGCGCTCCTTGACGTTGGTCGAGAGGGCCGTCCGGCGCAGCAGCTCGCCCATCTCCCGGGCGACCGCTTCGAACCGGGCGGTGAACAGCTCCTCGACCACCGCCGCCGGACGCCCGGCGGCCGCGGCCGCCCCGCTGGGGGTCTTCGCTTCGCTCATCGATCTCCCGATCTCGGGCCCGGCCGTGGACTCGCTGCATGCTAACCGGTCCCGGTCTCGGTGCGGCAAGCCGCACCCTACGCGCAAACCGGTTGCGGCCTCTGTGCGGCAAGCCGCACCCTACATCCGGCGGAGGACGAGCGCGTGGGCGCCGTCGAGCTCGGCTCGCCACCCGCGCGCCACCACGGTCGCCGCGTGGCGCTCGAAGACCAGCGCTGGCCCTTCGAGGCGGTCGCCCGGGACGAGGTCCTCGCGCTCGAAGATCGGGACCTCCCGCCAGCCGCCGAACCAGGCGCGACGAGCGCCCGCGGGCTCGGCCCGGCGGCCCTTCCCGACCGGCGGCGGCGAGGGGCGCTCCGGCGCCCTGGAGGAGGCGACCGCCCGGAGCGACTCGACCTCGATCGGCCGCCGCGGAGGCGGGTAGCCGTAGAGGTCCCGGTAGGCGGCGGCGAAGGCGGCGGTCAAGAGGTCGGCCGGGGACCGGCCCGCCGCCCAACCCTCACCGAGCTCCACCGGGACGGCCGACTCCTGCCCTTCCAGACGCAGCAGCGCGATCCGCCGGCGGACTACGACCTCCCCCTCCGCGATCCCCTCGGCGGCCACCGCCTCGGCAGCCTCATGGGCGGTCTCCTCGACCCAGGCCGGGAGTCGCTGCGCCACATCGTCCAGGGACTCGAGAACCTGCCGCTCTCCGAACCTCTCCACCACCGCCGCCCCGAGGCCGACGGCGGAGAGCAGCCCGGCGTCCTCTGGTACCACGACGGCGGTCATCGCCAGGTGCTCCGCCAGGGAGCAGGCGTGCTGGCCACCGGCGCCGCCGAATGCGACCAGGGCGTAATCCGACGGGTCGTACCCCCGGCGAAGCGAGATCCGCCGGACCGCGTCGGCCATCCGCTCGTCGGCGATCTCCAGGCAGCCGGCGAGAAGCCGCTCGTCCCCGCCGGTGTCGCCGCCCGCCCGGTCCGCCCCCGCCGACCCGGCCCGCCCGCTCAGCTCGAGCAGGCGGGCTGCTGGCGCCGCCCGATCGACCGGGATGCCGAAGCGCTCCGGGTCGAGCCGGCCGAGGAGGAGGTTGACGTCGGTAAGCGTAAGCGGCCCGCCGGTGCCGTAACAGGCCGGTCCCGGATCGGCGCCGGCGCTCTCGGGGCCGACCTGCAGGCGCCCGGCGGCGAAGCGGCAGATCGACCCGCCCCCGGCCGCCACCGTCTCGATGGCGAGCGCCGGGGCGAGTAGCCGGGCGTCTCCCACCCGATGCTCGAAGACGTACTCGTGAACGCCGTCGTGGCGGGCGACGTCGGTCGAGGTACCCCCCATGTCGAAGCCCACGACCCGCACGAACCCCGAGCGCCGGCCGGCCGCCGCCGCCCCTACGATGCCGCCCGCCGGGCCCGAGAGCAGGCTGTCCTTGACCCGGAAGTCGGCGGCCCGGACCAGGCCGCCGGCGCTGGTCATGACGTGGAACGAGCCCCGCTGCCCGGAACCGGGCCGGGCCCGCTCCCCCGGATCGAGAGCCCGGTCCACGCGCTCGAGGTAGTCGCCGACTACCGGCGCGAGATAGGCCTCGACGAGGGCGGTCTCCGCCCGCGGCAGGATCTTGATCAGCGGCGCGAGCTCCGAGGAGAGGGCGACATGGCGGAATCCGCGCTCGCACAGAAAGCGCCCGAGCGCCTGCTCGTGGGCCGGGTTGCAGTAGGAATGGAGGAGCGCCACCGCGACGGACTCGATGCCGCCGGCCAGGAGCTGCGCGGCCCTGCTCGCGAGCGCTTCCCCGGCCTCGCCCGCGAGCTCGAGCGCCGCGACCACCGAGCCATCGGCCGCGAGCCGCTCCGCCACCTCCACCACCGCAGAGTGAAGCGGCGCGGGCTTGACCACCGCCAGCGCGAAGAGCTCGGGCCGGGCCTGGTCGCCGATCGCCAGGAGATCGCCGAAGCCACGGGTGACGACCAGGGCGGTCGGAGCGCCACGGCGCTCGAGGAGGGCGTTCGTGCCGCGGGTGGTGGCGAGGCGCAGGTCGAGCGGCGGCAGCGGGCGGCCCTGGGGCGTGCCGGTCAGGAGGCGGGCGGCGAGAACCGGCGCTTCCTCCGGCGAGACCAGCTCGAAGGCGGCTCCGGCCCGGGCGGCCTCGCCGGGGTCCCGTTCGAGGCGCAGGCGGGCGGTCTCAGGGTCGAAGGCCGCGACCGGGATGCCGTCCATGCGCTCCCCGTGACCGGGTGAGTCACCGAGGAGGCGAAACCGGCAGCCGGCGAGGAGCGAGCCCGCGGCGCGGCCACGGAGCGCGGCCGGAACCCAGTCCTCCGCGACCTCGAGCGCCCCGCCGGCGAGGCGCGCCGCCACCCGTCCCCGCAGCGAGCTCGACGACAGGACCTTCAGCCGGTGGAGGACGCCCTCCGGGTCGACGCCGAGGCAGTCGGTGAACGTCCCGCCGGTGTCGATCCAGATCTGCCAGCGAGGACCGGCGGCGGCAGCCACTTACAGTCCGGCGCCACCGGCGCCACCGGTCGAATCGACCGCCCGGGCGGCGCGGCGGGGTTCCCGGAAGAACACCCAGCGGGCCGCCACCGCCAGCAGCGCCAGCACCAGGAAGAGCGCGAAGACCGGCACGGCGAGCGCGAGAAGCGCCATCGCCACGGCGCCCACCGCCTCCCCGGTGGCGACGACCGCGTTGCCGAGACCGAGGGTGGCGAGGCTCGTGACCTGCCTGGCCGCCACCGTCACCGCCTGCACGGACGCCGCCGCCGCGCCGCCGGCGAGGACCGCGAGGGTCCAGCGGACGAGCGGGCTGGTGTCGGTCACCACTGAGGCGGTTACCAGGATCCCGGCGACCAGCGCCGCTGGCGTGGCCACGGTGTCGAGCAGGTTGTCGACCCAGGGGACGTAGTAGGCGGCGATCTCGAGCGCCGTGGCGGCGCCAAAGGCGACCAGGGCGGCGTCGGTCGACACCCAGTCGAACCCAGGGGAGAGGTCGAG
>DATKCC010000169.1:0-7473 GCA_035513375.1 Thermoanaerobaculia bacterium
CCAGAAGAAGAACGCCGCGGTCCCCACCAGGACCGTCATCACACCCACCGGCGAGGCGATCATGACGGCGAAGGGTATCAGAGCCCAAAAGACGGTTGCGGGGCCTTATAAGGGGAGGTCGCGTCGGTGCGGCAAGCCGCACCCTACGCCTCAGCCGGCGGCCGGCACGCGCTGTCGCACCGGCTCCTCCACCGGCGCGACCGGCGCCGTCTCGAAGGACAAGGCCATCTCCGGGCAGAGCCACGCCGAGTGCAACCCTCCCGCCAGCTCCGCCTCGCCGCCGCCCACCAGGCCCAGCCCCTCTGCCACCAGCCCCGTCGCCAGCAGCTCCACCTTCATCGGCCAGACCGGCGTGCGCGGGTGGCGGGTCTCGATGCGCCGGAGCTTCGCACCTGCGCTGCTGTACCCCCGGCGCCGCTCCCGGAAGTAGCCGACCGTCGCCTCCCACGAACCCAGGCTCGGCCCCGTCCCGGCAGGCGGCGCGCCCCGCCTGGCGGTCACCGCCAGCCCGCCGGCTCCGTCCACGCCCGCCCGCCAGGTCCACGCCGCGGCGTCCGGGTCCTGCGACGGCCGTGGGAAGGCCAACCGCGCACCCCGAACCGGCTGGCCGGCGAGCAGCCTAGCCCCAGGCACGACCCACAAAGGTGCCAGCATTCGGCAGAAGTAGACCGACGGCTGGCCTTCGCCGTCCAGGACGTTGAACCGCAGGTTGAGCTGGGGAAATGAGACCCGCACCAGGGGGAGGCTCCTCACCCGGAGACCCTCCTGGAAGAACAACAGGGCCGAAGCGAACCCCCAGTCGAGCCCGCCGGCCGGGTGGAGGTCGTGGCGCAGCGGCTCGGGAACCGGGGGCAGGAC
Organism: Thermoanaerobaculia bacterium; assembly: GCA_035513375.1. Taxonomy (GTDB): domain Bacteria; phylum Acidobacteriota; class Thermoanaerobaculia; order Multivoradales; family DATKCC01; genus DATKCC01. Next base: position 859 of record DATKCC010000169.1, read on the forward strand.
CGGCGCCGGCAGCGCCCAGTTCAGATAGAGGCAGTCGCGGAGCGTCGTGCGGAGGAGCATGAGGGCCCGCTCAGATTAGCCTGCTCCACCCCCGGCCGCAAGGGATGCGGTCTGGTAGATTGAGGGCCCGCCGCACGCGGCCGACCGTCGACCACCTGCCCTTCGGAGGACTCATGAGATCTCAAGGAAGCCGCTCGCCGTCCCACCCTGCATCGCCGGTCCGATCCCTGACCGGGGCCGCCTGCCTCGCCCTCCTCGCAGCCGGCTCGCACGCCGCGCCCCTCGGCGCGCAGATGGAGCTCCTGCCGGCGGGCGCCGAGAAGGCCGCCCGGTCGATCACCGCGGACTCCCTCCGGGCGCCGATCCGCTACCTCGCGGACGATCTCCTGGGCGGCCGCGGGCCGGCGACCGAGGGCGACCGGCTGACCCAGCTCTACCTCTCGACTCAGCTCGAGTCCCTCGGCCTCCAGCCGGCCTTCGACGGCGGCTGGCTCCAGCCGTTCGACGTCGTGGGAATCGAGGCCAAGGTGCCGAAGACCTGGACCTTCCAGGCCGGCGGCGAGACGCTGGCGCTGAAGACCTGGGACGAGCTCATCGCCGGTTCGGGCGTCCAGCGCGACAGCGCGACGATCGACTCGGCCGAGGTGGTCTTCGTCGGCTACGGCATCCAGGCGCCAGAGTATGACTGGGACGACTTCGAGGGCGCCGACCTCCGGGGCAAGGTCCTGCTGATGCTCAACAACGATCCGGACTGGGACCCGGAGCTCTTCGGCGGGGAGACGCGGCTCTACTACGGGCGCTGGACCTACAAGTACGAGAGCGCCGCCCGCCAGGGGGCGTCCGGGGCGATCATCATCCACACGACCCCATCCGCGGGCTACCCCTGGCAAGTCGTCCAGACCTCCTGGACCGGCGAGCAGTTCCAGCTTCCGGCTGAGGGCGAGCCGCGGATCGAGGTCGCCGCCTGGGCGACCGAGGAGGCGACCCGGAAGCTGCTGGGGGCCGCCGGCTTCGACCTGGACGACCTCACGGAGCGGGCGAAGCACCGGGATTTCCGGCCGGTGCCGCTCGGCATCACCACCTCGATCACTCTCGAGAACACGATCGGTAAGAAGACCACGGCGAACGTCGGCGGCGTGCTGCCGGGCAGCGACCCTGAGCTCGGCCGCGAGACGGTCCTGTTCATAGCCCACCACGACCACTTGGGGACGGCCGAGGAGGGCGACGACCGGGTGTACAACGGCGCGGTGGACAACGCCTCGGGCACCGCTCAGGTGTTGGCGATCGCCGGCGCCTACGCTCGGCTCCCGGAGGCGCCGAAGCGCTCGACCCTCTTCCTTTTCGTGGCGGTGGAGGAGTCGGGGCTGCTGGGCTCGAAGTACTACGCCCGGCACCCGAGCACCCCGCCGGGCCGGATCGCGGCGGCGATCAACTACGACGGCGGCAACATCTGGGGGAAGGCTAAAGACGTCACCCTGGTCGGGCACGGCAAGTCATCGCTCGACGCGGTGGCGGAGGCCGTGGCTGCCAGCCAGGGGAGAGTGGTGAAGCCGGACCAGTTCGCGGACAAGGGGTACTACTACCGCTCCGACCAGTTCAGCCTGGCGAAGATCGGCGTGCCGGCACTCTACTTCGACACGGGGACGGAGTTCGTGGGGCGGCCGGAGGAGTGGGGCAAGGAGCAGCTCGAGGCCTGGACCGAGCGCGACTACCACCAGCCGAGCGACGAGCTGGAGGACTGGTGGAGCTTCGAGGGGATGGTCGAGGACGCGGTGCTGGGGTTCTACTGCGGGCTGATCCTCGCGGAGGCGGCGGAGATGCCGGCCTGGGTGCCGGGGGACGAATTCGAGGCGGCGCGGTCGGAGGCGCTGGCGGCGGTCGCGGCGGGAGGGGGTGGCGAATCCGGGGAGTAGGGGCTCAGTGCTCGCCGTGGATCCGCCGGCCGAGCCGCTCGAGGACCAGGTCGGGGACCAGGCCGCGGATGTCGCCGCCCAGGGAGAAGGCCTCCTTGACCAGCCGGCTCGAGAGGAAGCTGAACTCCTCGCGCGGGGTCATGAACACGGTCTCGATCCGGGGCGCGAGCCGGCGGTTCATCATCGCCATCTGGAACTCGTACTCGAAGTCCGACACCGCCCGCAAGCCTCGGACCACGATCCGGGCGCCGATCTGGTCCATGAAGTGGACCAGGAGCCCGGAGAAGCTCTCGACCCGGAGGTCGGCCCAGCCCGCGACCAGCTCGCGGATCATCTCCACCCGCTCTTCGACGCTGAACAGCGGCTTCTTGCCTTCGTTCTCGAGCACCGCCACGACCACGCCGTCGAACAGCGGCCGGCAACGTTCGACGATGTCCAGATGCCCGTTGTGGATCGGATCGAACGAGCCCGGGCAGACGGCGATGCGTTGGGAGGTCATTGGATCACCGCTGGAGCTCGCCCGACAGGTCGAAGGTCTGGACGTTGAAGGCGGCATCGGTCGCCCGCAGGAGGAGCAGCCGCGCCCCCTCCGGCACCTCGATCTCCAGGGTCTCCCGCCGGCCGTCGAGGAGGCCGTCGGCGGCCGGTGCGGGCCGCCACTCGCCGGCGTCGACGCTCACCTCGGCCGCGCGCAGCGGGTTCCAGGCGTCCTCCAGGACCACCCGTAGCCGCATCCCGGGGTTCGTCCGCTCGCGCTCGACCCCGGCGAGGAGCGGCGGCGAGTGGTCGATCACCACCGGCTCGGAGAGACGGTCCACGGACAGCCCCTCCCCCGGCGGGTTGGCCCCGGCATCCGAGGCGGTCAGGCGGAAGCGGTAGAGGCCGTCCGGAAGGACCGTCGCGTCGAAGCTGTAGTGGTCCTCCTCGAGATCCTCGACGACTGGCAGCCACGCCTGCTCCTCGCCGACGCCGTTTCCCGCTCCCCGGTCGCGGCGGAAGTGGAGGGAGTAGCTCAGCCGATCTCCATTGGGGTCCTCGACCGCCCACCGGAACGACCGGTAGCCCTTCTTCCACAGGGTCTTCGACCGGCTCTCGGCAGGGGAGCCGCTCGCCTGGAGGCTGGTGAAGATCCCGTCCCGGTTGGGGTGGGCCGGCTCGAACACCTGGGTCGTCGGGTTGAATCCTGCCGGCACCAGGATCTCCCCCGGGTCGAGCACCTCGAGGGTGGCGACCCTGGGCCGCAGGTTCTCTTGGCGGTAGGTGAGCTCGACGCCGTCGATCCGAGGGGAGGCGGCTCCTTCTCCGCCGGCGCCGAGCGTGGCGCGCCACTGGACGTACCGGCCCTTCGGCACGCCCTCGAGCGGGACCTCGCCGCCCGCAGCGGGTGCCCGAGCGGCGGTCCAGGCCGACCAGGTGCGGTCGGGTTCCGCGGAGACGCCGCTGCGGAAGGAGAACCCGAGCCGGGTGTCCGGCGGCGCCTGGCCCCGCCAGCGCAAGGTGCCGAACCGGGCGACCGCGCCGGCGTCGAGCGCCGGGCTGGTGTAGGTTCCCGAGCGCTCCTTGGCCGACGTCAGGCGATAGACTGCCGGCGCGTTCGTGGTGGCGAAGATCGGACCCGGCTCGCCCGGGAGGAGCGCCACGACCTGGCGCTCGTCGAGGTCCTTCTCGAGCACCATGTGGTCGCCGTCGAAGCTGTAGAGCTTGCCTTCGAGCCCGGTGGCGACCCACAGGCGGTCGCGCGTCCAGAGCAGATCGAAGACGGTCTCGTCGTCAAAGCTCCAGACGGTCTCGACGACGCCGGCCGGGGAGACCGAGAGGAGCTGAGCGCGCTTGCCCGCGAAGCCCCTGGGCCGGCTGCCGGCCCCGGCCGGGCCGACCTCGACGGTGACCGCGGCCTCGCCATCGCTCGCCGCCTCCGCGGGTTTGCCCTTCTCCGCCTTCCCCGGAGCCGTCAGGTCCACCGGGCTCGCCTCGGAGGCGATGACCGCGGCGAAGAACGAGCCGTCGGGCAGCGGCGCGAGCGCCACCACCTCGGGCTGGGCCGCGTCGTAGATCGTGCGCGCCGAGCCGTCGGGTGAGAGCCGCAGGATCAGGCCTTCACCGGCGGTCCCGATCAGGACGTCGCCGCCGGGGAGGATCGCGAGCGCGCGCAGGTGGGTGTCGCCGCTGTCGTAGGCGAGGGTGCCGCGCCCTTCGGAGTCGACCCGAAAGAGCTTGCCGGTCGTCCCGGTCGCGACCAGGAGCTCGCCGCCGGGCGCGAAGGCGAGATCCCAGACATAGGTCTCGCCGCTCTCGAACCAGGGCGCGGCCGGCCCGCCCGAGCCCGCTCCCGACAGGCCGCTCGGCAGGCGGTAGACCTTGCCCCCCGGCGAGGCGCCGGCGTAAACCGTGCCTTCGGCGTCCGCGGCCACCGCGAACACCTGGCCCTCGGGCGCCGCGAACAGCTCGCTCACCGCGCCGTCTCTCCCGACCAGCAGGACCTTGCCGCCGTTGCCGGTGCCCACCACCCATCCCTGGGGATGCGGGGCCGCGGCGAACAGGAACGGCTCGGCGAGAGCGGCCACCCGCTCGGCCCGGTCGGCGAGCTCCAGCCGGCCCATGGGATCGATGCTGATCCCTTCGAGCGTCCCCGCCAGGAAGGCCTTCTGGCTCTGGAGCTGGAAGCTCTTGACCTCGGTCGCGCCGACGGCGCCCGCGCCGAGCAGGAGCGCGGCCGTGGTCAGGGCGGCGAAGCTCGCGGCCGGTCTCACCGTCCCGCCTCCTCGCCGCCGACTCGCGCGCCGCGCGCAGGCGGGTCGGCGGGCGGGCTCGCGGCGGGGGGCGCCGGCGGGCTCTCGCCGCCGTCCCCGGTGGAAACCGCCTCGGGTGATGCGCCCTCGGCCGCCGCACCGCCGTCATCGTCCCCGGAGGCCGCATCGGCCAGCATCGGCTCCCGGCGCCGCACCTCGAGGTCGATCCGTACGATCCCCTCGGCGGGGAAGCCCAGGCTCTCCACTGCGACCTCCTCGACAGCCACCGCGAGCGGCTTGGCAGTCCCCGAGGCCCCGGCGGCCTGCCAGATCGATCGGATCGATCCGGGGAGCCGCGGCAGAGCGCTGCCGGCTACCGAGACGCCGCTCCCGCCGAAGACCTGGAGCACCAGGAGCTCGCGCTTCGAGTGGAACGTCCGCAGCAGGGCAAGGGCCTGGGCGAAGCTCTTCGGCTCGGTCGGCTGGAGGGCCAGGCGGGCCGCGTCGGCGCTCTCGCCGTCGCCGACCAGCAGGATCAGGGGACCCGCCGGCAGGTCCTCCCGCACCGACACCTCGACCGCCCGGCGGAAGCTCTCGCCTTGGTAGTTCTTGAGCTCGAGGTTGAGCCGCACCCGGTCCCCGGGGCGAACGACCGTCTGCTCGGCGTGCCCGCCCACCAGGGCCACCGTCCGCGGGCTGGCGCTCTGGGTAAGGGTGACGTCGAGGCCGGTGATCTCCACCCGAGCGAGCGCAGTCCCGGTCAGGAATGCGGAGTAGGCCACCAGGTGGCCCGCGGCCTCGTTCGCGGCGTTCGGCCCGTCGAAGCTCTGCCGGACCGGCAGCTCCCCCCACCCGCCGCCCAGCCGGAAGGTGGCCTCGAGGTCGATCCCCTGGGGACCGTTCGAGAAGGTGGCCGAGTCGAGCCCACCGATGGTCGAGGCGGCGATCAGAGCCGGCACGAGCTGCGGCAAGGCGGCGAGGCGCATGCGGAACTCCTGGTCGCGCAGCCCCTGGATCCGTAGGGTGTACGGGATCATCGGGGCCACGGCGCCGATCCGGCCGCGGACGCCGGCCTGGGAGTCCTGCTCGAAGGCCCCGACCACCGGTCCGAGGTTGGAGATCTTGAACGAGCTGTAGTTGCTCGGTAGGACCGTCAGGACCTCGGAGGAGGCCATGGGCAGCGAGAGCGGCCCGAGCCCGAGGAAGGAGTGGCCGAATGCCAGCACCTCGGAACCGGTGCGCTCGGTCACGGTCCCGGTGGCGGCGAGCTGAAGGTCACCGTCGACGAGCACCGCCGCGACCGGCGCTCCCGGCCTGAGCTCGGCGAGCGGCCCGTCGGTGCGACCGCCGGCAGCGGCCATCCCCAGGCTCCGCGCCAACACCGAGAGGGCGCCCTCCCCGAAGCCCGAGGTCATCCAGCCGATCGCCGCCGCGGCGCCGGCGGCTGCTCCATGGGAGCGCGGCGCGAGCGCTGCCATGGTCTCCTCGAGGTAATCCTCCGGGAGCTGCCCCGAGAGCAGGTCGGCGATCTCTACCCGGGGACCGCCCACCATCGGCAGCGGCTCCCGCAGGAGCCCCGAGGGCAGCTCGGCGATCGAGCGCATCGCGTCGATCGGGGTGATGCCGGCGATCGCCTCCTTGGCGAAGGGCCAGGCGAACGCCACCGCGCCCACCAGCCGGTCGTCGATGAACACCGGGCTGCCGCTCATCCCGCTGATCACGCCGCTCTGGTCGAGGCCGTGACCGGAGAGGCGCGCGAGCACGTAGCTGGCCCGCGGATCGGGATTGCGCAGGACACCGATGACCTCGACCTCGAAGCGTTCCGGCTCGGTGCCCGAGAAGACCGTCAGGCCGTGACCGGTCTGGCCGCGTTCGACCTGCTCGATCGGTAAGGTCGGGACGCGCAGGCCCGGTTCGGGAACCGGCCGCGGGTCGACGGAGTCGGTCTGGGCCGGGGCCTGATCGGCCACGGC
>DATKCC010000170.1:0-2432 GCA_035513375.1 Thermoanaerobaculia bacterium
CACCCCAGATCAGGTGGACCAGGCCGAAGGCGGTGACGCCGGCCCGCATCGCCGGGTGGAGGGCCACGGTCCGGAGGAGGTGGGAAGGGAGGTGGCCGAGCGTCCGGTCCCAGAGGACGGTCCAGGGGGCGAAGACCAGGAACAGGCCGATCTCCACGCAGTAGACCACGAACAGAAAGAGGGTGATCCGGTCCGGGCGGGCCATGGGCCGAGGATTCTAGCCCGAGCGGGCCGCCCCGGAGCGGGCGGCTCCGCGAGGCCCGCCCGAATGGGACCGGCGCCGAAAGCCCCGCCGGTCAGGCGCCCGGAGGCCGCTCGCGGCTCGGCGCGGCCCGGCCGGAGGACGAGCGGCCCTCGGACGAGCGTGAAGGAGCCCGGCTGGGGGCCGCCGAGGAGCGGGAGCCGCCCGACGGGGGTGAGGCCGACCGCGGCGGTGGAGACGGAGACGAGGACCGGCTCGGCTGCGGCGCGACCCGGGTGGGGGGCGGCGCAGGCCGCGCGCTCGGGCTCGGCTCGAAGGTCCGCGGCGCGGTCGAGCGCTCGACCGGTGGCGGGCTCCGCGGCTCAACCCGCGGCGCCAACCGAGGAGCCGGACTCCGCTCGATATCGGGCAGGGTCTGGACCCGGGGGTCGACCCGTGGCGACTCCGGCCGGGGCGCGACGCGGGCGGGAGGCGTCGCCGGGCGGAACGGCGTGGAGCCGGGGGCGTTGGAGCGCACGCCCTCGATCACCCTCCGCGGCACCGAGTAGCGGTCCGACGCGCCCTCGCGAGACCGCTCGGGCTGGATCGGTGCCCGCTCGCGCCAGCTCGTCGCCTCGTTGCGGGCGGCCGACGAGGGCGGCTCGGCGACGGTCCGGGCGGGACGCTCCGCGGGCCGCGTCTCGACCCGGGCGGGCAGGGTCGCCGCCGGCCGGGGCTCGATCCGCTGCGGCGAGGCCGCCGGCGGCGGTGAGCGCTCGGGAGCCCGCGGCGCGGCCTCCTGGATCGACCGGTCGGGCGTGCGCCAGCTACCGCTCGTGCCCTGACTCGGCCGACCTTGCTCCGGGCGGGCGGCGGGCCGCGGCGCCACTTCGGGTGCGGACCGGTCGCCTACGGTCGCCTCCGGGCGGGTGGCGGGCCGGGGAGCGACGATCGGGGTGGCCCGGTCGCTGCTGCTCGCCTCGGGGCGGGCGATCCGATCCGGGACGCTCCCGACCTCCCTCCCGGCGCCTGAGCGATCGCCCGGGCGGCCGACGATGGCGCGGCTCGAGCGGGCCGGGGCGTGATCCGGAGCGATAACGCTCACCGAGCGGTCCGCACCGGCGCCCGAAGCGGGCTCGCGACGATCGATCAGGATCCGGCTGCGCACGTCTTCGGGCAGGTCCGCCCGGCGGGCGATGAACGCGGTCACGTCGGGCAGCTCGCCGCGGGCGTCAGCGCGCCGTGCGGTGATCGCCTGGACGATCCCCTCGGAGCGTTGGACGGCGGTCCGGGTGAGGCCGCGGGTGTCGGTCGTCAGGAGCCCCTGGCGCGGCACCGCGAGCCGGTGCTCACGGCCGAATCGGTCGCCGTCCCGGACGTGGCGGTGCTGGTCGCGGTGGCCGAGGTAGCGGGTCGAGCAGAAGACCCAGTTGTCGTAATGGCTCCAGTGCCCCCCGGCCCAGCCGTAGTGGCCGAAGCGGAAGCCGAAGTGGGGACCGAATTGCGGGTAGTAGTGCCGCGCGTAGTAGCCGACCGGCACCCACCCGGCGTAGTGGTCGGTCCAGTTCCAGTAGACCCAGGCCGGGGCGAATCGGTACCCGGGGTACCAGACCCAGCCGTAGCCAGGGAGGTAGTCCCACGAGCCGTAGTGATAGGGCACCCAGCCCCAGGGCTCGTTGGAGACCCAGGTGAGGCCGAGGGGGCTGAACCGCCAACGGCCATGCCAGTAAGGGCGCCACTCGACCGCGACCCGGGGCCGCCAGGCGTGGCGGCCCTCGACGCTGACCCAGGAGCCGTGACGGTCGAGGGAGGCCGCGTCGTAGCGCAGCGAGTCGTCGACGTAGGAGGCCGCATAGCTGGCCTCCTGGCTGAGCCGCCGGCCCCAGAGCTCGAGGGAGTCCTCGCGGCTCGCCCGGCGTACGCGCTCGCGGGGGCCGGTGTCGCCCTCGACGATCGCTTCCTCGCCGGCCCGGACCAAGAGCGAGCCCGTGCGGGTTACGACCTCGGCCGAGCCGTCGCGGGCGACCACCCCGCTCCAGTCGGCGCCGTCGGCGGTGATCCGGTAGGTCCCGGCGTCGCGGGGATAGACCGTGACATTGGGCGTGTCCACGCGGGGGAGGCCTTCGCCGAGGAAGTCAGCGCCCACGACGAGCTGCAGGTTGCCCTGTGGCAGACGGAGCACGCTCAAGCGGTCCTGGCGGTCCGGCGAGCCGGCGAGGGCCTCGAACACCACCTCCGAGCCGCCGTCGAT
>DATKCC010000171.1:0-2628 GCA_035513375.1 Thermoanaerobaculia bacterium
GACCCCGGCCAGGGGCTTCTCCGGGCCGAGCTTCTCCCGGAGCGACACCAGCCCCGGCATCTCGTGCTCGGCCAGGCGGATCTCTTTCCTGCCGAGCTCGGCGAGTGCGAGGTCGGCGACTTTGAACGGCTCGCGGCCGGCTTCGCGGGCGGCCTCGAAGGGATGCTGGGTGGTCTCGACGGCTGTGGTCATGGTCACTCTCCTCGTAGGGTGGGCCTCGGCCCACCGGATCTCGTCAGATCGTAGGGTGGGCCTTGGCCCACCGGTGGGCCAAGGCCCACCCTACAGTTTCTACATTCTCCTCGCGGTGGCGGCGAACAGGCTCGGTCCCCGCGCTTCGGGGTCCGGGGGCAAGGGCATGACCCGCAGGCGCTCGAGGCCGGCCGCCTCGCACCACCTCCCGATCTGGCGGCGGTCGAAGCCGAGCCAGACATGGCCCATCTCCTGCCGGTACTCCTGGCGATCGTGTGGGTTCATGTCCACCAGCAGAAGCCGCCCGCCCGGCCGGAGCACACGGGCGGCCTCTGCCAGAACCCGGGCGGGCTCGGCAACGTGATGGAGGACCAGGTGGAGGACGGCGGCGTCGAGCTCGCCGTCGGCGACCGGCAGCGCCTCGAGCTCGCCGGAGCGCAGCTCCACGGTCTCGACGCCCGCCAGCCGCTCCCGCGCCGCGGCGAGCATCGAAGGCGAGCCGTCGACGGCCACCACCCTCGCGACGAAGGGCGCGAGCGCCCCCGAGACTGCGCCGGTACCGCAGCCGAGGTCGCCCACGACCAGGCCGGGGTCGAGCAGGCCGAGGAGAGCCCCCGTGCTCGCCTGGCGGCCGAAGAGCTCCCGCCGCAGCAGATCCCACTCGCCGGCCGAGGCGAGGAAGAACTCCCGCGACGCGCTCGCCCGCTCCGCCAGCACGCTCGCCAGGCGCTGGCTGTCCTGGGCGGCCGCGGGGAGCGCGGCGAGCTCGCCGCGCACGGCGTGCCAGAGCTTGCGGCGGAGCTTCTCCATGCGGTCCCCCTCCAGCAGATAGAACCGACTGGTCCCCTCCGGACGAACCTCGAGCCAGCCGTCATCGACCAGCACCTTGAGGTGGCGCGACACGGTCGACTGGGGCATCTGGAGCACTGCGCAGAGCTCCGAGACGGTGAGCTCCTGCCCCTCCAGGACCAGCAGCAGCCGCCCTCGCGTGGCTTCCGAGAGGACGTTCAGGTGGTCGTGAATCCGCCGCGGACCGATACTCAATCCGTTCATCCGGCGGTAAGGATACAAGAAGGAAGACTCACTGTCAAGCAGCAGCGTAGGGTGCGGCCATGCCGCGCCGAGACACGCGTGGAGGCCTGCTTCCGAACGGCACGGCGAGCCGTGCCCGTCGTCGGTGCGGCAGGACCGCACGCTACCTTTCGGGACCCTTCAGTGAGGAACTTCGCCGGTGTAGCGCTTCTCGCCGGCTTCGATCCGGACCGCCAGCTTGTTCTCCGCCGGCGGCAGGGGGCAGGTAGCGTAGGGGGTGTAGGCGCAGGGTGGGTTGTAGGCCCGATTGAAGTCCAGCACCACACGGTCGTCGGCGCCGGGCGCTTCGGCGTAGAGGAAGCGGCCGCCGCCGTAGGTCTCACCGCGGTTGGTGCCGTCGCCGAAGACCACGAACAGCTCGCCGCCATTCTCCTGAGTCGGGACCAGGCGGAGCTCCTCGCCGGAGGCGGGGTCAGCGAACACCAGGGCGCCCGGGGTCGCCTGCTCGTCGACCTGGCCGAGGACGTTGGGCACCGCTACCGTAGCCCCGTTCGAGCGCTCGAGCCGCGCCTCGATCCGCCAGGCGGGGTCGGCGGGGAAGTAGTCCAGCCCTTCGAAGCCGGCGAGCGCGGGGCTCTCGAGGTCGACCACCCGTACCCCCAGCCGGTCGCCCCGCTCGATAACCCAGAAGCGAAGGGAGCCGAGGGCGAGGACCGTCGGGTTGCCGGTGGTGTCCGCGGCGAGCGGGAGCGCGCTCACCGGTCCTCCGGTGAGTGTGAAGTCCATTCCGCCACCTTCGGCGTTGCCCGCTGCCTGGCGGAGGTTCGACCCCAGCGCCGCCTCGACGCTCACCTCCGCGCCCGCGCGGCGGAAGGTCCCTCCCCGCTCCGGCGCGCCCTCGGGGAAGACCAGGTGGTTGTCCGGCCCGGCGCCGAAGGTGGTGGCGCCCTCCTCGAGCCAGTGGAGCCCGACCAGCGACAGCCAGCCGCCGGGCTCGAGAAGCGAGGCCTCGCGCGCCGCTTGCCAGGCACGGAGCTCCTCGGCGTAGTGCTCGGCCCTAAGGGTCGGAGCGGCGGGCGCTGAGGCCTCGGCCCCCGGACCAGGGTGCGGAGGTTCCTGGGCGCAAGCCACGCCGAGCGCGAGGAGGAGCGAAGCCAGGCGCACCGGGAGCGCCGGGACCGGCGCCGGCCGGCGTCGGCGCCAGGGAACGGCGAGCGGCGAGCTCAACTGGGGAGCTTGCCTTCGGCGTGCTCCGACAGCCGTGCCAGGCAGCGGCTCGCGAGCTTCCTGACGCTCGACTGGCAGTAGCCGAGCTGGGCGGCCACCTCGGAGGGGCTGTGGCCCTCCAGGTAGCGCATGCGCAGCAGGTCCTGATGCCGCGCGGGGAGGTGGCCGAGGAGGCTG
>DATKCC010000172.1:0-5276 GCA_035513375.1 Thermoanaerobaculia bacterium
AGCTCGTCGAAGGTGCGGCGGACCGCGGCGCGCTCGAAGGCCTCCAGGGCCTCGGCCGCCTCGTGCGCGCCGGACTCCAGGAGCCGGCCCTCGGCGCGGGCGAGATCGGCGGCGAAGCGCTCCCGGCGCGGGTAGGCGAGAAGGGCGCCCAGGGCCGCCGCCGCCCGGCGGAGGGCGGCGCCGCCGACGGGCGGGCTCGTGCGGGCAGGGGTCGGCTCGTCCATCTCAACCTCCCCGCGTCGGCGCCTGGGTCGAGCCGAAGCCGCACTGGCCCCGGCACTCGTCGGCCATGGCTTCGCCGGCCAGGGCCTCCTCGCGCTGGAGCGGCGGCAGCACGTAGCGCTCCTCGAGGGTCGCGAGCGCCGTCAGGCGGTAGATCGCCTCGGCGTCGGCGGCGGTGATGCCGGCCTCGCGGAGCGCCCGCTTGACCCGCTCCGGGGAGACGTCGTCGGTGTCCTTGGCGCGCATGTGGTAGCGCACCGCGAGCAGCCGGCGGAGCGCCCCGCGGACGAGGTCGGAGTTGCCGCCGCCGAACAGGGCCGCCAGGTAGGCGATCGGCACCCGCGCCCGGTCGACCGGCGCGAACAGGTCCGCCCCCTCGGCCGAGCCGGTCGAGGTCACGTGCTCGTAGCTGCCGTCGCCCGAGCGGCCCATCACCGGCAGGAGAGGCGGCACGTAGAAGAGCATCGGCAGGGTCCGGAACTCCGGGTGGAGCGGCAGCGCCAGCTGCCAGTCGACGACGTACTTGTAGACCGGCGAGCGCCGGGCGGCGTCGATCATCTCGGGCGAGACCCCGGCGGCCTCGGCGGCGCGGACCACCTCCGGGTCCCGCGGGTCGAGGATCAGCGAGCGCTGCGCCTCGACCAGGGCCTCCTGGGGCGCCTTGGCCGCTTCCTCCAGGCGCGAAGCGTCGTAGAGCAGCACTCCCAGGTAGCGGATCCGCCCGACGCAGGAGTGGAAGCAGGCCGGCGCCTGGCCGGTCTCGAGCCGCGGGTAGCAGAGGATGCACTTCTCGGACTTCCCCGTCTTCCAGTTGTAGTAGACCTTCTTGTAGGGGCAGGCGACGACGCAGGCGCGCCAGCCGCGGCAGGTCTCCTGGTGGACCAGGACGATGCCGTCCTCGCCCCGCTTGTAGAGGGCGCCCGACGGGCAGGAGGCGACACAGCTCGGGTTCGCGCAGTGGTTGCAGATCCGCGGCAGGTACATCATCGCCAGCCCCTCGACGTCGAAGAGCATCCGCCGGTCGTCCTCGCTCAGCCCGCCGAAGCGGACGATCTCCGCCAGGTTGGGGTCGTTCTCGGCGTAGACCGGCGAGCCCGAGAGGTCGTCGTCCCAGTTCGGCCCGGCCTCGATGTCGATCGGCTCGCCGGTGAGCTGCGAGACCGGCACCGCCGTCGGCTGGTCGTCGCCGGCCGCGGCGTCGAACAGGTCCTGGTAGCGGTAGGTCCAGGGCTCGTAGTAGTCGTCGAGACCGGGCTGGGCCGGGTTGTAGAAGAGCTTGCCCAGGGCCGACACCCGGTTCTGGGAGCGCAGGGCGAGGCCCCCCTTGCCGTCGAGCTGCCAGCCGCCCTGGTAGGACGACTGGTCCTCCCACAGGGTCGGGTAGCCGGTCCCGGGCTTCGTCTCGACGTTGTTCCACCACATGTACTCGGCGCCCGGCCGGTCGGTCCAGGTGTTCTTGCAGGCGACCGAGCAGGTGTGGCAGCCGATGCACTTGTCCAGGTGGAAGACCATCGAGACGTGGGCGCGGACGTCCCTAGGCCGGCGGCCGCCGGCCGTTCCGGTCGAATGCCGGCGGCCGCCGGCCGTTCCGGTTGAATGGCGGTGGCGGCCGTTCGTGCGCCGGGCGGCGGTCACCACTGCGGACCCCCTTCGAGCTTCTTCAGGACCACGTAGGTGTCGCGGTTCACCCCGGGCGGGCCCCAGTAGTTGAAGGCGTAGGTGAACTGGGCGTAGCCGCCGATCATGAACAGCGGCTTCAAGCGCGCCCGGGTGAGGCTGTTGTGGGCGCCTGCCCGGCGGCCGCGGGTCACCGACTTCGGGTTGCCGATGGTGCGCTCGGTGGCGTGGTAGAGAAAGCAGATCCCCCGCGGGATGCGCGCCGAGACGCAGGCGCGGCTGACCACCGCGCCGTGGTCGTTGAAGAGCTCGACCCAGTCGTTGTCCCGCACCCCGAGCAGGCCGGCGTCCCGGTCGTTGAGCCAGATCGGCTCGATCCCCCGCGACAGGGTCTCCATCCGCAGGGTGTCGCCGAAGGTCGAATGGATGTGCCACTTGCCGTGGGGGGTCAAGTAGTTCAAGACCAGGCCGCCGTCGCCCGCCCCCTCGCCGGTCACGTCGAGATCCCGGGTCGAGCGCCGGTCCGAGCGCGGCTTGAATGTGGGCAGGTGCTCGCCGAAGGCGCGGTAGGCCTCGTGGTCGAGGTAGAGGTGCTGGCGGCCGGAGAGGGTCCGCCAGGGGACGAGCTCCTCGACGTTCTGGCAGAAGGCCGAGTAGGTCCGGCCGCCCTGGGTGATCCCGGTCCAGAAGGGCGAGGTCAGGACCCGCCGGGGCTCGTGGACGATCGCGTCGAAGTCGTAGACCACCCCCCGGGTGTCCGCCGCCAGGTGGGTGTGGTCGATGCCCGTCTTCTCCGACTCGGCGGCGAAGGCCCGGTGGGCGAGCTCGCCGTTGGTCTCGGCGGCGAAGTGGAGGATCGCCTCGCACACCTGGCGGTCCTCCTCGAGCGACGGGTAGGTCGCGCCGTTCCAGGAGACCGTGGGGCGGGTCTCCCGGTAGCGGTCGTAGAGGTCGTCCACCCGGTAGGTCGTGCCGTGGACCCCCAGGGGCTTGTCCCGGAAGTTGGGGCCGAGCGAGATGAAGCGCTGGTAGAGGTTGGCGTAGTCGCGCTCGACCACCGTGATCTGGGGCATGGTCTTGCCCGGCACCGCCTCGCACTCGCCCTTCGCCCAGTCCAGGACCTCGGGCTGGGCGATCTCCGCCGGCGTGTCGTGGAGGAGCGGGGTCGCGACCACGTCCTCGACCGGCTCCGGGAAGTGGCGCCGGAGGAGCTCGCCGGTGTGCCAGGCGATCTCGCGGAAGGCCCGCCAGTCGCTCTTCGACTCCCAGCAGGGCGGGACCGCCGCCTGGAGCGGGTGGATGAAGCTGTGGAGGTCGGTCGTGTTGAGGTCGTCCTTCTCGTAGTAGGTGGCGGCGGGGAGGACCACGTCCGAGTAGAGGGCGGAGGTGTCCATCCGGAAGTTCAAGTCGACCACCAGGTCGAGCTTCCCCGGCTCCACGTGCTCGTGCCAGACGACCTCGTGGACCTCGTCCCGGGCGGCCTCGCGGGCGACGAGACCGTTGTCGGTCCCGAGGTAGTGCTCGAGGAAGTACTCGTGCCCCTTGGCCGAGGCCTGGAGGGCGTTGCCGCGCCAGATGTACCAGACGCGGGGGTGGCAGGCCGGGTCGTCCGGGTCCTCCATCGAGAAGCGGAGCTTGCGGGAGGCGATCTGCCGGGCCACCCAGTCGCGGACCGCCTCAGGCGTCTCGCAGCCCGCCGCCCGGGCCTCGCGGGCGACCGCCAGGCTCGAGCGGTCGAACTGGGGGAAGCAGGGGAGCCAGCCGAGGCGGACCGCCAGCGCCTGCTTGTCGGCCGTGTGGCCGGAGGCGAGCGGGTGCTCGGCGTCGGCCACCGGGCACATCTCCTGGAAGGCCCGGTCGTAGCGCCACTGGTCGGAGAACATGTAATGGAACGACGGCGTGTTCTGGAGCCGCGGCGGCCCGCCCCAGTCGGTGGCGAAGGCGATCGGCGCCCAGGAGGCCTGCGGCACCAGCTTCTCCTGCCCCACGTAGTGGTTCCAGCCGCCGCCGTTCTTGCCGATGCAACCGGTGACCATCAGCGCGGTGATCGCCGCGCGGTAGATCAGGTTGTTGTGGTACCAGTGGTTGACCCCGGCGCCGATCACCACCATGCAGCGCCCCTCGGTCGCCTCGGCGGTCCGGCCCCACTGGCGGGCGAAGTCGACCACGACCGAGGCCTTGACCCCGGTGAAACGCTCCTGCCAGGCCGGGGTGTATGGGTGGGCGTCGTCGTCGTAGCCGGTGGGGTAGTCGCCTTCGGCCTCGGGAGAGGAGGCGACACCGTACTGGGCGAGGAGCAGCTCGAAGGCGGTCGTCACCAGGACCTCACCGTCGGCGGTCTCGATCCGGCGGGCCGGCACCGAGCGGACCTGGACGCTCTCGCCGTCGCCGTCGGTGAAGTCGGGGAATTCGACCGGGACGCGCGCGGTCGCGAGCTCATCGAGCGTCAGCGCCGGCGCGTACGGCTCGCCGGTCACCGAGTCCTCGGAGCGGAGGTTCCACTCCCCTTTCTTCCCCTGCCAGCGGTGGCCGACGGTGCCCTTCGGCAGCCGGAGCTCGCCGGTCGCCTCGTCGAGGACGAAGAGCTTCCACTCGGCGTTCTCGACCTCGCGGGTGGCGGCCAGTCGCGAGGCGCGGAGCATCTTGCCCGCGCGGTACCGGGGGCCGGACCCGTTGCCGCCGTCCGGTTCGGCCTCCAGCTCGACGAGGAAGGGCCCGTCGCTGTACTTCCCGAGGTACTCCCGGAAGTAGGGCACCCGGCGCTCGACGTGGAGCTCCTTCAAGAGCACGTGCCCGACCGCCATCCAGAAGGCGCCGTCCTGCCCCTGGTGGAGGGGGATCCACTCGTCGGCGACCTTCGCGGTCTGGGAGAAGTCGGGGGCGAAGACCACCACCTTGGTCCCCCGGTGGCGGGCCTCGACCAGGAAGTGGGCGTCCGGCGTGCGGGTGCCGAGGACGTTCGAGCCGACGACCGCGATGAAGCGGCTCTTGTACCAGTCGGCGCTCTCGCCGACGTCGGTCTGCTCGCCCCAGATCTCGGGCGAGGCCGGCGGCAGGTCGCAGTACCAGTCGTAGAAGGAGAGCGACACGCCGCCCAGGAGCTGGAGGAAGCGGGCGCCGGCTGCGTAGCTCACCATCGACATCGCCGGGATCGGCGAGAAGCCGACGACGCGGTCCGGGCCGTGCTCCTTGACCGTGTGGACGTTGGCCGCGGCCATTAGCTCGTGGACCTCGTCCCAGGCGGCGCGGCGCAGGCCCCCCTTGCCCCGGGCGCGCTGGTAGCTCCGGCGCTTCTCCGGATCGGCGACGATCGAGCGCCAGGCGGCGACGGGATCGTCCGGGTGCTCGCGGCGGGCGGCGCGCCAGAGGTCGAGGAGGATGCCCCGAACGTAGGGGTACTTCACCCGCAGCGGGCTGTAGATGTACCAGGAGAAGGA
>DATKCC010000173.1:0-3254 GCA_035513375.1 Thermoanaerobaculia bacterium
CAAGATCCACGTCGAGGAGGGCCAGGCGGTCGAGACCGGCGACCCCCTCTTCGACCTCGGGGCGGCGGGGTAGCTTCGGAGGCGGTCAGGGTGAGGGGGTCGGATCGGGTCTCTTCCACCTTTCATGCATCCACAGCCACATCTCGGGGCGCCCCCGGATCTCCCGCTCGCAGACCTCGAGGTATCGGCGAGTCAGCTCCGCCACCCCCTCCTCGCCCTCGTGCCCCGCCGCCGCGTCGGGCCAGATCGCCTCGCGGAGCACCACCCGGTAGCGCCCCGCCGGCAGCGGGTAGCCGAAGATCGCCACCACCGGAGCGCCGGTCCGTAGCGCCAGGCGCGCGAGGACCGGCGTGGTGTAGGCCGGGCGGCCGAAGAACGGCACCCAGATCCCCTCCCCCGGGCGGGCGCGCTGGTCGATCAGGATGCCGACGCGGCCCCCGCGGGAGAGCACCCGCACCATCGGCCGCACCGCGCCCCGCTTCGGAATCAGCTCGTTGCCGAAGCGCCCCCGGGCGCGGGCGAGCTCCCGGTGGAGCCAGGGGTTGTCGGCCGGGCGCCCGACGACGTGGAGCGGCCCGCCGTAGATCCCCGGCGGGTAGGCCGCGATCTCCCACAGGCCGAGGTGCGCCGACAGGATGAACAGCCCGCTGCCCGTGCCGCGGCGCTCGATCTCCCGCTCGGCCTCCTGGAGGTGCTCCCAGCCCTCGAGGTCCAGGCGCCGGCAGAGCTCGACCGCGTCGAAGCGGGCCGCCGAGACGGCGTCGGCGAGGGCGAGGCCGAAGTGCTCGAAGCAGGCGGCGACCGTGCGCCGGCGGTCGGCTTCCCCGAGGTCCGGAAGAGCCAGGGCGAGGTTGCCGGCGGCGATCCGCCGGTGACGTCGGAGCAGGGCGTGGGCGAGGCGGCCGAGTCCGCGGCCGAGACCGCGGGCGGCCGGATGGGGCAGCAGGCGGACGAAGCCCTTGACCGCGAGGAAGGCGAGGTACTCCGCGCTGTGGCGGAGCGAACGCAGGGCTCGGCTCACGGTTCGCGGCCCCCGGCTCGGGCGGGCTCCCGATCTTCGGGCTCCTCGCCTCGGTCCGCTCCGGGGTCCAGCCCGAGCCGGCTGCCGAGCCAGCGCCAGAAGGCCGGTTCGGGCTCGGCCGCCAGCGGGAGCTCGGCGAGCGGCAGGCCGAGGCGGTCGAGGAGCTTCACCTGGTCCTTGGCCGTGCACAGGACCGCCTGTGCCCCCGAGTCCGCGAACGCCCGCCGGATCCGAGCCAGGCTCGCTTCCGGGTAGCCGTGGTGGTCCGGGAACCGGAGCTCGCCGGCAACCCGGAGGTCGAACGCCCCCGCCGACCGGGCGAAGGAGTCGGGCCGGGCGATGCCGGAGACCAGAAGCACCGAGGTCCCGGCAGCGAGCGGCTCGCCGTCCGCGCCGCGGGGCGCGCCGCAGCGCGCGGGGGCGGAGAATCCTGAACCCCGGAAGCCGTGGGCCGCGAGGCCCCGTGCGGCCTCCGCGCCGTCGCCGGCGTCGGCCTCCCCGGTCACCAGCACGGCGTCGGCCCGCCCGGCTGCGGCCAGGGGCTCGCGGAGCCGGCCGCCCGGGGCGAGGCGCCCTCCCCCCCAAGGGTCCGCCGCCGGGAGGACCAGGAGGTCGAGGTCGCGGGCGAGTCGGAGGTGGGAGAAGCCATCGTCGAGGACGAAGATATCGGGAGCCGGGTCGAGGTGCGTTAGGGCCAGCAGGCCGGCTCTGTGGCGCTCGGCGGCGACCAGGACCGCGACGCCGGGGAGCTCGCCGGCGAGGAGCACCGGCTCGTCCCCGGCGAGCGCCGGCCCGATCAGCGGTCCATCGCCGGTCGAGACCACCCGCGCTCTCCCACCTTCCCAGGCCGGCGCGACCCGGCCGTAGCCCCGGGAGAGGATCGCCACCCGGAGCCCCCGGTCGCGGAGGTGCGCGGCTACCGCCGCCACCACCGGGGTCTTGCCCGCCCCGCCCCAGAGGAGGTTGCCGACCGAGACGACCGGCCGCGGCAGGCGCGCGGCGCGGCTCTCCCAGTACCGCTCCCGGGCGCTGTGGGCCGCGCCGTAGAGGAGCTGCCAGGGTGAACGCGGCGGCGGCGGCGGAGGCGGCGGGGGCATCAGGCGCCACCGCCGGATCTGCGAGGCCCACCGGTCCAGCTTCCCGGTGATTCTCGGAGTCTCGAGTGCGGACGAGCGCCGAGCCGGGGCTGCGGCCCAGGGGAGGAGGCAAGCTCCTCCCCTACGAGCGGTCGTGGAGAGCGGTACCTCCTCAAGTCTCGATTCCCTCGACGATCGGCCGGAGCATCTCGATCGTCCGCGCCAGCGCCCCCCGATTCTCCGCTACCAGCAACCTGGCCCGCCCGCCGATCCGCCGCGCCTCGTCCGGATCGTCCAGCCACCGGCTCCAGGTCCGTCCGAGCGCCCGGGCGTCCTCGACCCGCACCCAGGCGCCGCGGGAGTCGAAGTCGGCCGCCATCTCCCGAAAGCTCGTCATCGAGGGCCCGACCGCGAGCGGCACCCCCCAGAGCGCCGCCTCGAGCGGGTTATGGCCGCCAGTGGGTACCAGGGTACCGCCGATGAAGGCCGCCGCCGCCAGCCGGTAGACGGCGGCCAGCTCACCCAGGCTGTCGAGGAGGACCACCTCGGCCGCGGGCCCGCCCTCGCCGGCCCGGCTGCGGTCGGAGCCGCCCCGGTCCGAGCCCTCTGCGGCGGATTCGCCACCGTCGCCGCCACGGCCGAAGCCGCTCCGCAGCACCAGCCGGAACCCTGCGGCCACCACCCGCTCGACCGCCTCCCCCCAGCGCTCGGGGTGGCGAGGGGCGAGGATCAGCAGGGCGCGGCTGCCACCGCCGGCGGCACGGAACGCCTCGAGCACCTGCGCCTCCTCGCCGGCCATCGTCGAGCCGGCGACGAGGAGCGGCCGGCCGGCCGCTACCGCCAGCAGCCGCTCCTCGAGCTCCGGGAGCGGCGGCGGCTCGGGGGAGTCGTACTTGAGGTTGCCGGTGACGGTGATCCGCTCCTCCGGCACCCCGAGCTCGAGCAGGCGGTCGGCGTCGCCTTCGGTCTGGACCCCGAAGCGGCCGATCGGATCGAAAACCGGCCCCAGGACCGGGCCCAGGAACCGCCGCAGACGGCGCATCCGGGCGAAGCTCCGGTCGCCCACCCGGCCGTTGACCACCACCACCGGCACCCCCCGCCGAGCGGCCTCCCGGAGCAGCAGCGGCCAGTAGTCCCCCTCGGTGAGCACCAGCGCC
>DATKCC010000174.1:0-4007 GCA_035513375.1 Thermoanaerobaculia bacterium
GCCGTAGACGTCCGCCGCTGCGGCGTAGGGCTCCACCCGGTAGCGCTCGACGCCCTCCGGGGTGGCGGTCTTCGAGATCGGCGAGAGCGTCCGCAGGAGCTCCACCGCCAGGTCGCCGTCCCCCAGCTCGGCGAAGGCCCAGGCGCCCCAGACCGCGCCGTGGGTGTACTGGCCGCCGTTCTCCCGGACCCCCGGCGGGTAGGCCCGGATGTAGCCCGGATCGGGCTCCGCGCGGTCGAAGGGCGGGGTCAGCAGGAGGAGCAGCCCCTCTTCCCGGAGCAGCAGATGCTCCCGGACCGCCGCCATGGCGGCGGCCGCCCGCTCGGCGCCGCCGGCGCCCGAGAGGACCGCCCAGGCCTGGGCGATGAGGTCGATGCGGCACTCCTCGTTGGCGGCCGAGCCGATCGGGCGCCCCTCGTCGTCGTAGGCCCGCCGGTACCAGGCGCCGTCCCAGGCGTGCTCCTCGAGCGCCGCGGCGTACTCGCGGGCGCGCTCGCGGAGGGCGGCGGCCCGCTCCGGCTCCCCACGCCGCTCGCACAGGGGAGCGAAGCCCCGGAGCAGGTCGCACAGGAACCACCCGAGCCAGACGCTCTCGCCCCGGCCCTCGAGACCCAGACGGTTCATGCCGTCGTTCCAGTCGCCGCCGCCGATGAGCGGCAGGCCGTGGGGCCCCCGGGTTGTCCCGCGCTCGATTGCCCGCAGGCAGTGCTCGTAGATCGAGCCGTCCGTGGGTCCTGGGGTGAACCGGCCGAAGCGTTCCGCCTCCCCCTCGTCGAGCTCCGGTGCCGCGAGGTAGGGGGCGCGCTCGTCGAGGATCGACCCGTCCTCCGTCACCTCCAGGTACCGGATGCACGACCAGGGCAGCCAGAGCAGGTCGTCGGAGCAGCGGGTCCGGACCCCGGCGCCGGTGTCGGGATGCCACCAGTGGAGCACGTCCCCCTCCTCGAACTGCCGCGCCGCCGCCCGCTCGATCTGCTCCCGGGCCAGCTCCGGCGCGATCGGAGCCAGGTTCGCCGCGTCCTGGAGCTGATCGCGGAATCCGTAGGCACCGCTCGACTGGTAGAGAGCGGTGCGGCCCCAGAGCCGGCATGCAACCGCCTGGTAGGGCAGCCACCGGTTCAGCATCCGGTCGATCCCGGGGTCCGGCGTCTCGACGACGATCCGGCCCAGCAGCCTCTCCCAGGCCTCCCGGCTCCGCTCCGCCGCGCTGCGCGCCTCCCCCGGCACCCGGAACCGCCGGACCAACGCCAGGGCCTCCTCCCGGTCCCGCCCGGCGCCGAGGAGGAAGTGGACCTCCCCCGCCTCCCCCGGTGCCAGGTCCAGGTGGATCTGATAGGCGGCGCACGGGTCGAGGCCTGCGCGCACCGCGCCCGAGAGCCCGATCCGCGAGAGCCCCTCGGGCCGCGCCAGGTCCCCCGCCGCCCCCAGGAGCTCTCCCCGGTCGGTGGTCAGCCCGTGAGGCCGCAGGCTCGCCGCCAGGAAGGCCACGGCGCCGCCGCCCAGGGGTCCCGCCAGGCTGCGGGCCAGCAACGCGCCGGTCCCGGAATCGAAGTCGGGGACCAGGAAGGGGGAGGTCCGCTCCCGGGCGCTCCCGAGCACCCACTCGGCGTAGTAGGTGGCGGTGATCCGCCGGGGCCGGCGCCACAGGTCCCGGAGGCGAAGGACGGCGAGCTTCACCGGTTCCTCCGGGTCGGCGAACAGCTCGAGCTCCTGCTCCAGCCCGTGGCTGCGGTGCCGGAACAGGGTGCGCCCCGCGCCGTGGCGAGCCTCGTACGCCGCCGCCGCCGGCGCCGGCGCCGGGGTGGGCGACCAGATCGCCCCGGTTTCCTCGTCCCGGAGGTAGAGGGCCTCGCCGGCGGGGTCGCTCACCGGGTCGTTGTGCCATGGGGTCAACCGGCCCTCGCCGCTGTTGCCCGCCCCGCCCGCTCCGGCCCAGGTGCAGCTCGCGCCGCTCTCGGAGACCAGGAAGCCAAAGCGCGGGTTGGCGATCACGTTGACCCAGGGCGCCGGTGGGCGCCGGCCGGGGTCGAGGAAGATCGCGTACTCCGCTTCGCCGGAGCCGCCGGTCAGGAAGCCGCCCAGCCCGTTATCCAGAACCAGGCCTTGCGCCCGCTCCAGGGGCGCCACGTCCTCGGCGGCGGGCTGGGGTCCGGGAACGGGAACGAACTCCGGCAGCGGGGCGGGACCCGCCTGGCCCCGGGCCAACTGCTCCGCCAGGCTGCCCGCTCCGGTTTCGAGCACGACGCGGGCGGCGGCCAGGAGCTCCGCTCTACCGGTCTCGAGGCTGTCGCCAGCGATCACGATAGCCCGCCCCGGCCCGCGGATCCTCGCCCGGCGGCCGATCTCGGCGACCGCCTGTTCCAGGCGATCCCGGAGCGGCCGGTCGTACCCACGGGAGACCTCGTCGAGGATCACGAGGTCGGTCCCGATCCGGTGGCTGCCCCACCAGGCGTGCCCCCGGAGTAGCTGGTGGACAAGCTCCATCCGGCCCGGCTCGGTGACCCGCAGCAGCAGGATCGGCAGGTCCCCGGAGATGCCGTTCGACCACAGGACCGGCTCGATCGGGCCCGCGGCGTCGAGGCCCGCGCGCAGCCCCGCCCGGGGAGCCAGGAGCAGGGAGAGGGCTTCGGCGAGCGCCGCCGGCTCCCCCGCCCGCATCCCCAGCTCCCGGAGCTCGATGTCGCTCCGCGTCCGGGATCGGCCGAAGGCCCACTCGACCCGTCGCGGCGAGGAGAGGGTGTCGAGAGCGCGTAGCACCGCCGCTTCCGAGCTCCCAGCGGCGGTCGAGAAGGTGACCTCGACGGTCTCGCCCGGCGCCAGCTCCAGGGCGCAGCCCAGGGAGAGCACCGGGTCGAGCGTGGCGCCGGTCGTCCGGGCGAGCTCCCGGAGAGGGTCGTCCAGGGCGCGAGGAGCCCGCCGGTCCCTGCCGCGACCCAGGAACCGTTCCCGGTCGGTCTCCCGGAACAGGTCGGGCCGCGGGCTCCGGCCGGTGACGAGCGAGTGCCCGAGCAGGACGCCCGGATCGTCCGGCGACCGCGGGCGGCGCCGGAAGAGCAGGGTCCCGTCGCCCGGGCCGGCGGGCCGGTACTCGCTCTCGACGAAGAGCTTGGCGAAGGCGGGATGCCGGCGGTCCTCCCCTTCCGGTCCGAGGGCGACCTCGGCGTAGCTCGCCACGAACAGACGCCGCCGCCGGGCGCTCTCGTTGGTGACCAGGAGCCGGCGCAGCTCCACGTGGTCGCGCTCGGCGACGGTGATCGCCAGCCGGGTCAGGACCCCGCCGTGCCGGCGGCGGAAATCGACGCGGTCGGGGCCGAAGGTGACCGTGCACTCGGCCGGGTCGCCGCCGGTGGGCCCAAGGGAGGGCGACCAGAGGTCGCCCGAGTCCAGGTCCTTCAGATAGATCCAGGTGCCCCACGCCTCGGTCGTGGCATCGGGTCGGTGCCGGGTCAGGGGAGTCTCTCCCCACCGGCTCGCGCCGCCGCCGCCCGAGCCGACCAGCACGCTGTAGCGGCCGTTCGAGAGCGGCACGACCCGCGGGAAGGCTCCCCGCGCCGGCACCTCCCAGCCCCCCGACGGGAGCGCCTCCCCCACTTGGCGGTGGGCGGCCGCCGCCTCGCTCTTCCGCCAGCGCACCCGGGCCGGCAGGCTGCGCGGGATCTGCTCGTAGAGCAGGAGCTCGAAGCCCTGGACCCGGGGGTCGGCGTGCAGTCGCTCGACCAGCGGGTCTCCCAGGAGGAAGTTGGCGGCGGCTGCGAGGATCATCCCCTGGTGATGAGCCATGTAGGAGCGCACGATGTGGGGCCTGCGTTGTCCCGAGACCTCGGCCGGGCCGAAGTCCACGGCCTCGAACAGGCCGTACCGCCCCAGGGCGCCGAGCTCGACCAGACGGCGCACGTTCTCCATCACCCGGCGCGGCTCCATCTGGACCGCCAGGAGCGAGGCGTAGGGGGCGATCACGAGCCGGTCCCCCAGGTCCCGCTTGAGCCCCAGCTCGGGCACGCCGAAGG
>DATKCC010000175.1:0-15442 GCA_035513375.1 Thermoanaerobaculia bacterium
ACGGTCACGGCGCCGCCGAAGGGGTCGGCGGGCGACGGGCTGCCGACGATCTCGGCCCCCGGGGCGACGCCCACCAGGGTCGTCCGGTCGCGGCGGATCGTCACGTCCTCGACGCAGCTCCCGGTGATCTCCACCGTCAGCTCGTCGGCCCGCTGCGCGAGGGCGTCGGCGATGGTGTCCCCGGCATCGCAGTCGACGGCGACGGTGAGGCTCTCCGGGAATGGACCGGGTGCGCTGGGCGGTGGACCCTCACCCGGGGTACTCTGCGCCTCGAGCCCCGGAGCCCAGAGCCCCGACGAGACGAGCACAACGGCGAGGGCCGAACGGACGAGACGGGTCTTCAATATGGGGAACATCGGCTCTCCTTTCACGATCCTGCCCGCCCGTACCCGAGGGTCCGGTCCGGCGCCTGCGGTATCGCCTTCTTGCACTCTGCCCCCGCAACGGCTGTGCCACCCTCTCCCCGATGCTGGTGAAGTCGGGCTTCCGCCAAGGAATCAAGCAGTTGGCTCTTCGGTGAGGGGCGACGCCGGCACCGAAGGGTGACGCAGCCGCCGCTACACGCAAGCACCCTTCCGCTCGATCTGTAGCCCGCCGTGCTACAACACGCTCTCGACTCAGCTCGGGGCCGCCAACAAAAGTCCTTCCCTGTCAGCGAGATACGGGCCAGAACGGCCAGCTCCTCAGCCGGGCATCGCTCTTGCCGTGGAGGGAGGTATCCCTGGAGAACCGGAAGGAGACGAGATGAGAACTGGATTCGAAAGGAATCGCAATCCGCGAGGCTCGGCTCTCGAGGCCGCGCTTCCGGTGGCCCGGCTCGCGGTGCTGGCTCTGACCGTGGCCGCCGCGACCCTGGTTCTGGCGGCGCCCGCCTGGGGCCACCACCTGGACGGCACCTGGACCGGGAGCACGGCCCAGGGCAAGAACCTCAGCTTCACGGTGGCGAACGACGTCATCACGGCCCTGAGCTTCGGCGGCAAGGTCACCGGTCCGGGCTGCACGACCAACTTCACGATCTCGATCACCAGCATGAGCCGCCCGATCACCAACGACGCCTTCTCGTTCAGCGGCGGCTCGTCGGCGCCGGGCTCGATCTCCTACTCGATCTCCGGCATCTTCGACACCCTGACCCACGCCGCCGGCAACCTGAGCTTCACGGTCTTCGGCATCCCGGGGGTGCCGAGCTGCCCCGGCTCCGCCAGCACCACCTGGTCGGCGACCGGTGGTGGCGGCGGCGGGGGAGGCGGAGGTGGGGGAGGCGGCGGTGGTGGCGGTGGCGGCGGCGGCGGCAACGTCCCGCCGGTGCCGGGGCCGCCGATCTTCGACTCCCAGTACCCCGACTTCCACTTCTGGGTGCGGATCGGCGGCGGGACGCCCCAGCAGCGGCTCGGAACCTGGGAACCCCTCTGCATCCCCGAGACCGTCTGCGTGAGCGGCGCGTTACCGGGCCGCTCGGAGGTCTTCGTCAGGGTCGTCGGCCCACGGCCGAACGGTTATCTCTGGCCGACGATCGTCAAGTTCACGACTTCCCGGATCGAGGTCTGGATCGAGCAGCTCAGTACCGGCGAAGTCCGCTACTACAACCTGGCAGGGGCCGCGCCAGGGGTAGACGAGCTCCCGGGCCTGTTCGACCGCCTGGGCTTCCTGCCGTAGGGCGGGCCAGTGATTCGGCCGGGCCGTCCCGGGCTCTTCGGAGCAGGGCGGCCCGGCCGGGCCCGGCTCTGCCCGGGTCGGGGGGCGCTCCGCCGCCGTGCTCAGCCGGCCGGCGGGCGCCCTGCGCCCAGGTAGACCTCCTCGACGTGGCGCCGGAGCTCTTCGAGCCCGCCCGGCTCCCAGCCGCGGAGGACCTCGTCGACGGTGTGGAGCCCCAGCATCCGGTAGCTCTCGGTCTGGGACTCGTCGAACCACTGGTCGCCGGTCCCCTGGTGAGGGAAGTCGGGGTGGGCCGCGGCGTAGCTGTCGACGTCCGGCGGCTCGCTGCCCAGGCGCAGCGGCTTGACGTAGAGGAGCCAGCCGTTCGCGACCGGCCCGTCGACCGCCGAGTAGCGGATCGAGGCCAGGGCGCAGCGCCGCTCCCGCGCGCGCAGCCGGCCGAACCGACCCTCCTCGAAGTCGATCGGGATGCCGAGGTCGATCCGGATCTTGCGCAGTGCGTTGCCCAGGTCGTCGAAGGCGAGCCCCGGATCGCAGCCGCCGTCGAGGGCGACGATCCATCGGCAGCGCCGGAGCACCATCTCGTAGAGCCCCAGGTTCTCGAAGTGGCCGCCGTCGGAGAGGTAGACGTACTCGCTCCGGTCGGAGGTCAGCCCGAGGGCCTCCTTGGCGAGCGAGCGCACAGCCGAGCGCGGCCCCTCCTCGCGCCAGGTGCGCTCACCCGCCGCCCCCGGATTGCCGAGCCAGGAGCCGAGCCGGGCGTTGAACAGGGTCATGATGAAGGAGACGACCGGCGAGGAGTGGTAGCCCATGCTCGGGCTCGCCGCCGCGCCGGAGATGGCGACCGCGGTGCCGAGGCTGATGCCGCCGCCGTACTCGGCGGCGCTCCGGTAGCCGAGCTCCCGGCTGCCGCAGTGGAAGGGTGTCGCGGTGAACGGCTCGGCCTTGCGCTCCTGCCAGGCGAGCCGGGTCGGCGAAACCAGGTTCAAGGTCAGGTTGACGACGTGGAGCGGCTGGCCCCGCGGGCGGAGCTCGTGGATCGGCAGGTCGTCTTCCCGGGCGAAGCCGGTGAAGCCATGGGCGCTCCGCTCGGGGTTCGAGGCGCCGAGATAGGCCCGGACCAGGCGGTCCCGGTACATGCCGTGGAGCGAGAAGGTGTTGATGTTGACGAAGCGGGCCATGGCCCACGCGAGCGCGGCGAGGGCGGCCGAGACCAGGGCCAGGACCGCGAGGCTCGAGCGGCCGAGGACGCCGTAGTGGTCGTTCCACGGCACCGGTTCGCCCCGGAGGTCGCGGACCGCGAGCTCCGGCACGCCGGCCACCCCGGGGAGCGCCTGGACCGAGACCAGGACCAAGTCGAGGAGGATCGCCAGGGCCACGAACAGGCAGGCGATGAAGAACGGCGGCGCCACCCTGGCGACCAGCCAGCGGCCGAGGGAGCGGCCCTTCCGGCCGGGCTCGGCCGGCTCCCCTCGGGCGACGAGGGAGCCGCCGAAGGCGGCGGCCGCGGCGCTCAGCGTCCCGACCGCCGCCAGGGCGCCGTTCAGCCAGTCGCGCTCGAGCGCGAGCCGGGGCAGGACCAGGACAACTGCGCAGATCCCGGCCCAGGCGACGCAGGCGATCAGGATGTTTCCCGCCGCGCGGGAGCTCCACTCCCGGTCCTCGTCGGAGAGCAACCGGCTGGCGAGCCCCATGAAGAGGACGGTCCCGAACCAGAAGCCGAGTAGGACCAGCGGCGGCCCCACGGTGACGTAGGCGGCCCAGGAGGTGTCGGAGCTCGGGTTCGGGCTCCAGAGGACGAAGTTGGTCGTCAGCCAGGTAGCGAAGCCGATCCCGGCGGCCATGAAGGCGATGGCTAGCGAGAGCGGCCCGAAGAGCAGCCGCAGCCGCTCCCGGATCGG
The DNA here is from genome assembly GCA_035513375.1 of Thermoanaerobaculia bacterium. Classification (GTDB taxonomy): domain Bacteria; phylum Acidobacteriota; class Thermoanaerobaculia; order Multivoradales; family DATKCC01; genus DATKCC01. Next base: position 3,555 of record DATKCC010000175.1, read on the forward strand.
GCGCCGGTGGAGGACGAGGAAGGCGATCCAGGCGAGGCCGGCCGGCACCGCCGTCCACAGGACCACCGACGACAGATTGCTCAAGGTGACGAAGTGCTCGCCCAGGTAGAAGAGCGAGTCGAAAGCGAGGAAGGTAAGGACGGCGCCGGCGAGCGGGGCGAGCACCCGGAGGAGGAAGTCGGCCCGGGTGTGGTCGCGGCCGCCGACGCCCGGCAGGAAGCGCAGGATGTTGAAGAGAGCCCAGGCGAAGAGGAGGCCGCTCGCCGCCGGCAACAGGACCCTGACCCAGGGCGAGTCGCTCACCGCGTCGAGCGCCGGGGCGGAGTAGTCGGGCGCTTCCCCCTGATGGAAGACCGCACCGCCGTAGACGAGCTCCGGGAAAGCCAGCACCGAGACGTAGAACCGCGGCGCCATCGACACCAGCATCAGGAGCGGGACCAGGACAAGCCAGTTCAGGAGGATGTTGCGGAGCACCGTCGCGACCAGCGTCCAGGTGTCGGAGGAGAAGGCACCGATCCGGGGGGAGAGGTAGCTGCTGTACTCCCGGAGGTGGCCGACCGGGTCGGCCTCGCCCGGGCCGGGCCGCGGGGCGTCGCGCCGCAGCCGCGGCACGATCCGGCCGAGCCCGCCCGCGCGGTGCGCCCAGGCGGTGAGGAGCCCGCCGAGGTAGCCGCCGCCGGAGACGGTCGAGAGGTAATCGAAGCGCCCGAGCACCCCGCGCTCGGCCAACCCCTGGACCACCCCGAGGGCGAAGGTCGCGCTGCGGATGCCGCCGCCCGAGATGCACAGGGCCGCCAACGGCTCGGAGTCGCGGTGGGCGGCAGCGAAGAGCGCCTCGGGATCCGCGCCGGCGGCGAAGCTCTCCGGCCGCAGCGCCCGGTACTCCTCCGCGAGCGCCTCGCCGAAGCTCAGCGGCTGTTCGGTGGCCATCGATCTGGACCTCCTGCAAGCCTAGGTTACGCGTAAGCCGCCGCAGAGGGAAATGGCCGGGGGATGGTGCCCTCGCCCCTGCTCCGGAGGGGAGAGGGTCAGGGTGAGGGGAGGTCCCCGACCGCTGAGCCGCCGATGAACGCCGTCGCCCGGTCGACGAAGCAGAGCTTGTTACCGAATGGGTCGCAGGCGTAGAACGAGCGCTCGCCCCACGGGCGCCGGGCGATCCGGCCGGCCGGGTCGCCGTGGACCTCCTCCTCGGCGAAGGCGGCGCCCGCCTCTTCGCAGGTCCGGTAGGCCGCTTCGAGGTCGTCGACCGCGAAGTAGAGCCACTCGGGGTTCGGCGTCGGGTCGTAGGGGTCGCCGTCCGAGCGGGGGTCGAAGCAGGCGAGGATGGTGCCGCCGCAGTCGAAGTAGTGGCGCCCGGGCGACACCCGGAAGCCCGGGGAGCCGAGGACGGCGCCGTAGAAGCGGGCGGCGCGCTCGACGTCCGCTACCGGCAGGATGACGCGAAAGAGCTTCGGGGTCTGGCTCAGGGCGGGCCTCCGGCGCCGTCGAGGTACCAGATCAGCCGGTCGTGGCGGGTGACGGCCTTCATCGGCCCGCAGCGCTCCTCGACCACCGGCCGCTCGAGGACCAGCCGCGGGCCGTTCGAGGCGTCGGCGGGCTCGAGCCGCACCTCCGGGGCCTCGAGCTCGAGCGTCCCCCGGCAGGTCTTCGCCACGCCGGTGATGCGCACACCGCGGAGCACCGTCCCCTCGCGCGAGGTGACGGTCAGCGTGTAGCCGTCCGGCAGCTCGACCGGCCTCCCGGGCCGGATGGTTCGGACGAGGAGCGAGTAAGGATCCGGCCGGCAGGCCCCCAGGGCGCCCGCCAGCATCGCCAGGAGCACAGCCGCCAGGAGCGGCCGGCCGAGAGTCCTTGATCTCCGGCTCACCGGCCGGATCTTACCCGGGAGCGGGGCCCGCCCGCCCTCAGTGCCAGGAGAGCTCGCACGGGTCGTCGACGGAGGAGCGCACCAGGACCTGCCCCTCGGCCACCAGCTCGCCCAGGTCGCCGCGGATCGCCGCCACCAGGCCCTCACGGGGCGTCGTGGGGGTGCCGAACAGGCCGAGCCACCGGTTGCGGCCGTTGCGCTTCGCGGCGTAGAGGGCCCGGTCGGCGATGCCGATCACCTGCTCCCAGCTCACCGCCTGCACGTGGTCGCCGAGGAACGGATAGCAGGCGAAGCCCAGGGAGCAGGTGGTATGCATGACCTGCCCGTCGCCGACATGGAACGGGTGGATCTCCAGCTGCCTCCGGATGCGCTCGACCAGGGCCTCGATGCCTTCGCGCTGACTCTCGCGCGCCACCACCAGGAACTCGTCGCCGCCCCAGCGGATGAGGATGTCGGAGGAGCGGCAGGCCTCCTCGAGCACTGGCCGCATCTGGACCAGCACCTCGTCGCCCACCTGGTGACCCCAGGTGTCGTTGATCCGCTTGAAGTCGTCGAAGTCGATCATGATGAAGACCAGGTTCAGTGACTCCGGGCTCAGGGTGCCGGTGCTCAGGGCCGCGTGCCGGCGCTGGACGAGGGCGACCTCCTTGTCGAGGAACTGGAAGACGAAGCGGCGGTTGGCCAGCCCGGTCAGCGAGTCGGTGAGGCTCGCCTCGCCGAGTCGCACGTTCAGTTGCTCGAGCTGCTCGGCACGCCGCACCAGCTCCTCGGTCCTTTCGGCCACCTCCTGCTCGAGCTGGCGGCTGTAGCGCTCCTCCCGCTCGAGCCGGCGCCGCGACACCCCCACCCACGTGAAGACCATCCCGAGCCCGAACACTCCGTAGCCGCCGTAGGCCCACCCGGTGAGCCAGGGCGCCGCCTCGACCACCACCGGCAGGGCGAGGCCTTCTTCGTTCCACACGCCGTCGCTGTTGGCGGCGCGCACGCGGAAGACGTAGCTGCCGGCGGCGAGGTCGGTGAAGGTGACGCGATGCACCTCGCCGAGATCGATCCAGGCCTCGTCGAAGCCCTCCAGCCGGTAGGCGTAGCGGTTCTGCTCCGGATCGGCGAAGTCGAGGGCGGCGAACTCGAAGCTCACCACGTCGTCGCGGTGGCCGAGGTCGAGGCGGTCGATCGCCGCCGGTGGCCCCAGGCCCGCCATCGGCCGGTTGTACTCGAGGACGGCGGTGAGGAGGACCTCGGGCGGGTTGTCGTTGCGGCGCAGCCGTTCCGGGGTGAAGGCGTTGAACCCGTCGACGCCGCCGAAGAAGAGCTCGCCGCGGCCGTTCTGGTAGTGGGAGCCGAAGTGGAACTCGTCGGCTTGCAGCCCGTGCGTAGCCCGGTAGCTGACGAACTCGCCGGTGGTCGGGTCGAGGGACGCGAGCCCCCGATTGGTGCTCATCCACAACCGGCCCGCACGGTCCGAGTGGATTCCGTACACCATGCGGTTGGGCAGGCCCTCGCGCTCGGCGTAGGTCTGGAAGCGGCCGCCGCCGTCGGCCGTGGGGCGTTCGAGGAGGCGGGCGAGGCCACCGCCGCGCGTCCCCACCCACACCGTGCCGCCGGCGTCCACGTGAACCGCCATCACCGAGTCAGCCGGCAGGCTGGTGCCGTCGTCTCGCCGTTGACGCAGGGAGATGGCGTGCCCGGACCGCGGGTCCAGGAGGTTGAGCCCGCCCCCCTCGGTGCCCACCCAGAGTGAGCCGTCGACATCCTCCGCCAGGGCGGTGATCTTGTCGCTCGCCAGGCTCCGGGGATCGTTTTCGTCGTGGCGGAAGACGGTGAAGGTGCCGGTCCGCGGCTCGAAACGGTGTAGGCCGCCCCGGTAGGTGCCCACCCAGAGCCGGCCGCTGCTGTCCTCGAACAGCGTCGTGACCGCGTTGGTGGCGAGGCTTCGGGGGACCTTGGGATCATGCCGGAAGACGGTGAAGCTCTGGCTCTCCGGATCCCACCGGTTCAGGCCGCCGTCGAACGTGCCAACCCAGACGCGGCCGTAGCGGTCGCAGAGCAAGGAGCTGATGCGATCGCTCGTGAGCCCCCGCCCACCGTCGTGCCGCACGTGACGCACGGCGCCGGTGAGCCGGTCGCGGACGTTGACGCCGCCGCCGAAGGTGCCGATCCACAGGTCGCCGCGCAGATCCTCGGTGAAGGCGGTGACGTCGCGGACGCTCAGGCCGCCGAGCTCGGCGGGCCCCGCCGTGCGGTGGCCGAACTGGAGGGTGAGCGGGTTCCACTTGCTCACACCCGCGGTGCGGGTGCCGATCCACAGGATGCCGCCGCGGTCCTGGTAGAGGGACATGACGTCGTCGGAGCCGACGGTGGTGGGGTCCGCCGGGTCGTGGCGATGGGTGATGAAGCTCTGGTTCTCGCGGTCGAGCTGGCTGAGGCCGCCGTTGGTGGCGACCCAGAGGCGCCCGGCGTCGTCCTCGACCAGGGCGAGAACGCGGTTGCCTCCCAGGCTGCCGGGGTCGGTGGCGTCGTGGCGGTACCGGGCCACCTCGCCGCTCGGGCGGTCGAAGTGGAGGAGCCCGCTCTTCGAGGTGCCGATCCAGAGGTCCCCGTCCGCAGCCTCGAGCAGCGAACGAACCGCCAGCGGCTCCTCGCTCTCGAGGGCGGCGGCGAGCGGCTGGCTGAAGGTGGTGGCGCCTTGCTCCAGACGGTCGACGCCCCGTTCGGTCCCCACCCACAGCGCGCCGTCGGCGCCGGCCAGCAGAGCGCTGACGCTGTCGTGGCTGAGGCTCGCCGGGTCGCCGTCGTCGTGGCGGAAGTGGGTGAAGCGCTCGGTCGCGGGATCGAAGCGGTCGAGCCCGGCGTCACGGGTACCGATCCATAGCTGGCCCTGGGCGTCGACCTCGAGGCAGCGGATCTGGTCGCTCGCCAGCGACGTCGGATCGTCGGGGTCGTGGCGGTAGCGCGAGAAGCTGTCGGTGGTGGCGTCCCAGTGCCCGAGGCCGCCGTCCTCGGTGCCGATCCACAGGCCGCCGGAGCCGTCGTCGGCGATCGCCCAGATCCAGTTGCCGGGTAGCGAGCGGCGGTCGTCAGGGCGGTGGGTGAAGACGGTGAAGTCGTAGCCGTCGAACCGGTTGAGGCCGTCCTCGGTCCCCACCCAGAGGAAGCCGCGCGCATCCTGGTGGATGGTGAGGGCCGTGACTTGCGAGAGGGTGCGCCTCTCGTCGACGCGGTCGAAGCGCAATGCGCCGGCCGTTGCCGGCGCCGCCGCCACCAGCAGGAGTAGGGTCGCGGCCAGGGCCGGCAACGGCCAGCGACGGGCGTTGGCACCGGGGGCAACCGCGAAGCTATGCATAGTTGTCTCCTTCTCTCATCGTTCCTCCGGCGGCCGCGTCCTCCCGCAGGTCGACCGGCTCCTTGAGCAGCAGAGCACCGAGCTGGGGGGCCGGCATCGGGCGCGCGAAGAGGTAGCCCTGCAGCTCGTCGCAGCCCCGATCGACGAAGAATCGCTGCTGGGCCTCCTCCTCGATGCCCTCGGCTACCACCTGCAGGCGCAGGCCGTGCGCCATGGCGATGGTCGCCGTGGCGATGACCGCATCGTCCTCGCTGGAGACGACCCCGCCGACAAAGCTGCGGTCGATCTTGAGCGTGTCGAGGGGGAACTGCTTGAGGTAGCCGATCGCCGAGTTGCCGGTGCCGAAGTCGTCCACCGACAGCCGCACGCCGAGGCCACGAATCGCCTCGAGCTGGTGCAGGATCGGCGGATCGTTCCGCAGCACGCCGCGCTCCGAGAGCTCGAGCTCGAGCAGGCCGGGGTCGATTCCGGTCTCGCGAAGCAAGGCTTCGACGGCTGCCGGCAGGTCGCCACCGATCAGCTGGCAGAGCGAGATGTTGACGGCCATGCGCAGGGGCGGGATCCCGGCGTCGAGCCAGCTGCGGAGCTGCCTACAGGCGCTCGCCAGGACCCAGTGCCCGAGCGTGCCCATCAGGCCGCTGTCCTCCGCCACCGGAACGAACTCCAGCGGCGGCACCTCGCCGAGCTCGGGGCTGAACCAGCGCAGCAGCGCCTCGGCCGCCTGAACCCGGCCGTCGGCGCCGGCGACGAACGGCTGGTACCAGATCTCGAGCTCGCCGCGTTCGACCGCTCCGTGCAGGAGGTGCGAGATCTCCAGGCAGCGCCGCGATTGGTCGGCGCTGGCGCCGGTGCGGAAGCTGATCAGGCCGCCGCCGTGAGCCTTGATCTCACCGAGCGCGAGCTCGGCGTGATGCAGCAGGTGGTCCGCCGCCAGACCGTCACCCGGCGACAGCGCCAGTCCGACGCTGGCCGACAGGTAGAGCTCCTGCCCGCCGAGGGAGAAGGGCCGGGCGAAGGCCCCCTGCAGCCGCCGCGCCTCCTCCTCGACCTCGTCGCCGCCGCCGACCGGGCTGAGCAGGACCGCGAAGCGATCCCCCCCGAGACGGGCCACGGCGCTGGTGACCACGCCGGCGGCGAGGTGGGGTAGCAGGCGCGGCCGGTGGAGATGGGCGGTCAGGCGCTCGGCCACCTGACGCAGCAGCTCGTCGCCGCCCGCCTTGCCGAAGCTGTCGTTGACCCGGCGAAAACGGTCGAGGTCGGCGATGAGGACCGCCAGGTGCCCCGCCTCGCGAGCGCCCGGCAGGGCGCCGGTCACCAGGGCCTCGAAGGCGGCACGGTTGGGCAGACCGGTGAGCCGGTCGACGCGGTTGCTGCGCTGCAGGCGCGCTTCGGCATCATCCGCCAGGCGGTGGATGTCGGTGAGCTGCTCGCGGAGCCGTTCGAGGACCTCGCCGGTCTCTACGGCCTCGGCGAGCCGGGCGGCGCGCCGCGCCACGACGCGCCAGTCGATGGGGTGCCGCGCGACGTCCGTCACCGCACTCTCGAGGGCGGCCGTGAGCTCGGTCTGCCGGGAACAGAGGGCGAGAACCGGCATGGCGGGGCGAGCGCCACCGGCAGTCAGGCCGGCGAGGAGCTCACGACCGCCCAGGTCGCGCAGGTCGACCACGAGCACCGCGGCGGCCTTGCCGTCCGCCGCCTGCGGCAGCTCCGGCGACGGCTGGTCCGGTGCCACCACGTCGAACCCGGCATGGTCGAGCCACCGACCGCCCCAGTGATGGGCCGCCGGGTCTTCGGAGACGAGGATCGCGAGCCGGCGCTTGCCGGGCCAGCGCTCCGAGCCGGGCCCTACCTCTGCGGCCGCCGGGCGGCCCCTCTGGATGTTGGTCGCCATCGCCGTCTGCCTCCTCACTCCTCGGGCGCCACGGAGATCTCTATGGGCGTCTCCAGCCCTTCGCTCCACAGGTAGGCATCGGTCGACAGGGAGGCCTCGTCCCACAGGAGGTCCTCGTCCGACTCGGACGGCTCCGTCCACAGGTAGGCCTCGCTCCACAGGTAGGCCTCGGTCCACAGGTAGGCCTCGCTCCACAGGTACGCGGTGGTGCGCGAGTAGTCGCCTTCCCAGGTGTAGCCGTCGCTGATCGTCGGCGTAGCGTGGCCGGACTCATCCGCGAGCGGATCCCTCAGGAAGTAGGTGCCATCTGCGCTCCGTTCGGCGCGGCCACGGAAGTGCTCGGTGCCGGCCAGGTCCGCCGCTACGTCGAGACCGACGTTGGCGCATCCGGAGGCCGTGCTGAAGACCGCCGCGACGGCGTTGACCAGGCCGGCTCCCTGCTGGAAGACGCTGTAGGCGAGGTCGCCCGTGGAGTCGACGGCGGGCCGCGCCGCCGCCATCAGGCGGCACTTCACGTCGTCGGGGCTCGAGGACGGGTCCACCTGGAGGATCAGCGCAGCGATGCCGCTGACCACCGCCGCCGACTGCGAGGTTCCGGACATGCGGTAGTAGCTCGTCGTCCCGGCGTAGAACTCCGGGTGGCCCTCGGCCAGGTGCGACGTGGGCGACATCAGGCCGAGCATGTGCCCCCCCGGGGCCACCACCTCCGGCTTGACGAAGCGCTCCAGGGTCGGCCCGGCGGAGGAGAACGAGGCGAGCGAGTCGTCGTGAGGATCGTCTGGGGTGTAGTTGTCGGTCATCGCGCCTACCGTCACCACGTAGGGCACGTTGCCCGGCACCCCCACCGTCAGCGGCTCCGGTCCCCGGTTGCCGGCCGCGGTGACCACCACCAGGCCGGCCTTCCAGGCGGCCATCACCGCCTGGCCCAGGGGATCGTCCCAGTAGCGGGAGCGCGGCGGCGCGCTGAACGAGAGGTTCACGATTCGGGTGCCGTAGAGGTGCCGGTCGCGGACGACCCAGTCGAGGGCGCGGATGACGTTGCTGTAGGTGCCGCTGCCGTCGCCCTCGAAGGCCCGCGCCACCACCAGGCGTGCGTTGGGAGCGATGCCGTTGTAGCTGTGAAACCCGAGGGTGTTGAGCCTGCCTCGGCTGACCAGCACGCTGGCGACATGGGTGCCGTGGCCGTTGGCGTCGCCGAAGCCGGTGTCCTGCCAGCGGAAGGTGCGGTCGATGATGGCGTCGTACTGCGCGAGCACCCGCGGGCCTTCCGTGAGGCCGAGCGACAGGTTCTCGTGTTTCGCCATCCCGGTGTCGACCAATGCCACCGTCACGCCCCTGCCGTCGATGCCGGATTGGTGCAGCAGGTCCGCACCGACCAGTCTCGGGTACTCGGTGTCGATCCCGGCCCCGGCGACCTCGACCTCGGCGTCGGGCCAGATCCTGCGGACCTCGCGGCGCTGGCCGAGCGCGGTGAGCTGTCCGGGCGTCACCTGCGCCCCCACTGCCCGGATGATCGCGAGCCGGTGGGTCACGCGCCCGCCCACTGCCTCCACCGCTCGGGCGGCCGCCTCGGCCTCGTCCGCCTGCACGATGACCCGCACCGGCGACTCCGGTGCCGGCGGGGGAGAGACGGCGCTGCGACTGTCCGTCCCCACGATCGCGAGCAGGCCGAGAAGGAGCGCCGCGGCAGCTCCGGGGCGAAGATGCCTGATTTCGAGTCCTGAGATTCCTCTATCTCGCATTACCGCGACCTCCTGTTCATTGCCGCGGCGTCCGCTCTCGTGACCCCGCCGACCAGGCGCCAGGGGTCGAGAGAGCTTTTCGCCGGTGCGAGGTGGCGAGCTAGCAGATCGCGTACCAACCGAAGCATCAAGCGTCAAGCTGGATGCAACCGATGAAGAGTCAATGACTTACGGGAAATCCTGCGATCGGCCGCCGGGGCTTGATGCCGGCTCTCCGCCGAAAAAACCGCGCCGCCGCCGCCGGAAAATCCGCGCTGCGTCAAAAACATGCTAATTTCGGTTTCGTTTTCTGATCGCGTAGGCTCTGGGCGGTGCCTTCAAACATGATCCGATCTAATGAATTATTGAAAAGCTTCCTGGAGGGGATCCGCCGCGCGGCCGGGGCCGAGCGCAGCGCCCTCTACCTGCCTGGAGGCTCGCATCTCGCCCACGAGCCGATGCTGGTGACCACCGGCTGCGGGGAAGCGGTCGGCGAGCTGGAGGACCCCGACCGCGCGGCGACGCTGGTCGGGAAGGCCATCGGCGGCGAGAACGCGACCTGCTGGAGCGTCGTCGAGGACGGCGGCGGCGTGCTCTTCTTCGCTCAACTGGCGACGGCGGAGCGCTTCCCGGACGGTGGCGTCGAAACCCGCGCCGGACCGGAGCGCCGGGAATCGGAGGCCGAGGGAGCCGCCCTGTCCCTGGCGGAGTCGGCGTGGCTGGGCCTGCGCTTCGCTCCCGGTAGCTCGGCAGAAGGCGTTCGGCTGGCCTTCGAGGAGGCCCGGAACCTGGCGGTCGCTCAACGGCTCCCGCCTCACGAGGTCCTGCCCTGGCTCCTCGCCCTGGTCGCCACCGTGGCCAGCCAGACGCGGCTGCTGGTCGGTCTGCTCCACGACCCGGTGACCCGCCTCGTCGGCCGCTCCGAGCTGCAGATCCTGCTCGCCGAGTCTTTGCGCCTGGCCCGTAAGAGCGGCTCGTCGATCGCCCTCCTGCTGGTCAATCCGGACAACTTCGCCGCCGTCAACGAGCAGTACGACCGGCCCACCGGCGACCGCGTCATCCGCGAGATCGCAGTGCGGCTGCAGCGGGGCGTGCGCAAGAGCGACCTGGTGGGGCGCTACGGCGGAGCGGTCTTCGCCGTGCTGATGGGGGCGGTCAAGGGGCGCAACGCGCAGTCGGTGGCCCGCACCCTGGCGCGCCGGATGAGCGCCCAGCCGTACCTGGAGGAGCGCATCCAGCTCGATTTCTCGATCGGCGTCGCCGAGCCGCAGCCGGGGCCGGGGGGGGAGGACATCGAGGCGGCGCTCGACATCCTGCACCGCGCCGACCGGGCCCTCAGCACTGCGAAGATGAGCAGCCGGCACCGGGTCGTCGTCTGGCGCCCGCAGTTGGAGCGCGAGGGAGGCGAGCCGCTCGACCGCCTGCGCGGCATCTTCACCGGCGACATCGCCAAGGACTACCGCAACATGCTCTTGCTCTGGGAGACGGTGGCGGCGGCGGCGACCTCCGGATTCCCGCAGCTCGCGGCCCGCGTCAGCCAGGGCATCTCCCGCAGCTTCCAGAGCGACCGCCTGGCGGTGGTGGGCCTCGACGAGGAAGGGCGGCTCGAGCTGGTGGCGGCCTCGGAGAAATCGGGCGGGAGCTACGAGCAGGTGGAGGTCCCGCTCGAGGAGATGCTGGGTCCCCAGCACCGCTCCCTGGTCGAACGGGCCGTGGCCTCGGGCGAGACGGTGGAGGGATCGGTGTCGGCCGGCCAGCCGCCGGAGGCTCGCAGCGCGCTGGCGGTCCCGCTCCTGGTCGGCAGCCGCTGCGTCGGCGCCCTCTACCTCGAGGGGCACAGCGACGGCCTGCGGCCGGACCGCTCCGACCGCATGTTCCTCCAGGCGCTCGCCGCGCAGGTGGCGGTGGCCAGCGACCGCGACCGGCTGCTCGAGCACGAGTCCCAGCGCCGGGAGCGCGACCAGCGCCAGCTACGAGCCGAGCTCGAGCAGCTCACCACCCTGCTCGGCGGCGGCGAGCTGGTCTACCGCTCGCCCCAGATGCAGGAGCTCCTCACCAGCGCGCAGCGGGTCGCCCGCACCGACGCCACCCTGCTCGTCACCGGCGAGAGCGGCACCGGCAAAGAGCTCCTGGCGCGCACGCTGCACCGGCTCAGCGACCGCCGCGATCGGCCGCTCGTCGTGGTGGACTGCGCCTCGGTGGCGCCGAGCCTCTTCGAGAGCGAGCTCTTCGGCCACGAGCGCGGGGCCTTCACCGGCGCCGACCGGCGGGCGGTGGGCCGCGTCGGCGAGGCCGGGGGCGGCACCCTGGTGCTCGACGAGATCGGCGAGGTGCCGTTGGAGATGCAGAGTCGGCTGCTGCGGCTGGTCCAGGACAAGCAGTACACGCCGGTCGGCGGCGCCCGCCCCCGGGAGCTCAACGCGCGAATCATCGCCATCACCAACCGCGATCTCGCCGCCGCGGTGGCCGCCGGCCGCTTCCGGCAAGACCTCTACTACCGGCTCAACGTCGTCCAGCTCGAGGTGCCGCCGCTGCGCCAGCGCCCCGCCGATGTCGAGTTCCTCGCCGGGCACTTCGTGGAGCTCTTCGCCCGCCAGCACGGCCGCTCGGCGGCCCGCTTCAGCAAGGCCGCGGTCCAGGCTCTCGAGCGCCACGACTGGCCGGGCAACGTCCGCGAGCTCCAGAACCGCATCCTGCGGGCGGTCCTTCTCGGCCAGGGCCGAGAGCTCGATCCGTCGGTCCTGGGCTTCGAGGGCGATGGCGGCAACCGGCCGGCGGCGCCCGCCGAGATCGCGCCGGCGCCTTCCCCCGACGCCGACGGCCTGAGCCCCTGGGAGGAGCTGCGCTCGGCGCTGGTGCCGCAGGTGGAGGAGGCCCTGGCCGCCGGCCGCGAGGCCGTCCCGCTGGCCCGCTGGCTGGCGGACGACCTGGTGCTGGCGGCGGAGGCCTCCGCCCGGGGCAACAACCTGCGGGCGGCGGAGACCCTGGGGCTGGCGGAGACGACCTTCCGGGAGCGGCTGCGCCGCGCCCGCGCCGGGCGCCCCCACGGCGTCGCCGCCCGGACCG
>DATKCC010000176.1:0-3463 GCA_035513375.1 Thermoanaerobaculia bacterium
GCCAGCCAGTCGGCGGCGGGGACCTCTTCCGCACCGAGGAAGCGGGCTCCGGGCAACCCCTCCGGTCCGTCCTCCTCGAAGTAGGCCTCGAGGCGGACCGTCCCGTTCTCTCCGTCGAGCACCTGGACACCCAGCGTGCCCCGCTCCCAGAGGTCGGCGACGGTGTCGTCCTCCGCTGCTTCGGCGACTACATAGCTCAGGCGAACCATGACCTCCCCTCACCCCGACCCTCTCCCCTCAGGGAGGGGCGAGGGCGCCCCCACCCCCGAGCCGGAGGCGAGACTGAGGGAGCGTACCTCTCGACACCCTCAACCGGTAGCCCGAGAGGCCCACCCTGGCTCCCACCCCGGCCGAGGCAGAGCTCGCCCGCTTCAGACGATGTCGGCGGCCGTCCTCGGTGCTGCAAATCCCGCGGCGGGCGCCCCACGCTGGGCTCCCTTGAGCGAGGGGCGAGGCATCCACGGAGGACGAAGCGGCGGCAAGCGGAGGGATCGGGCCGCGCGCATGTCTGAGCGACCGCAGGGAGCGAGTTCGCGCGGCCCCCGGAGCTTGTCGTCGCTGAGCCCCGTGGATCGACCCGCGCGAACCGGAGCCCGGCGTGGGGCGCCCGCCGCCCTCGTGCCACCTCCAGCGCCTTCCGAAGCCGCCTGCCTTCCACCGACGGGGCTCGCCACCTCTCCGTCACTGAAACATCTTTTTCACCCGCTCGATCACCCCTTCGCGGACCGGCTTGCCCTCGAGCTCCGCGAGCTTCCGCAGCAGGTCCACCTGCTCGTCGCCCAGCTCCCCCGGCCGCGGGATCGTGATCCGCGCGAACGCCACGTGGTCCCCCCGGCCGCGCCCGTCCAGCCGCGTGATCCCCTGCCCGCGCAGGCGGAACTGCTGCCCCGGCTCGGTCCCCGCCGGCACCTCCAGCGACTCGGCGCCGTGGATCGTCTCGAGCTCGACCGACGCCCCCAGGACCGCCTGCGGGTAGCTCACCTCGACCTCCGAAAGCACGTGGTAGCCCTCGCGGCGAAAGCGCTCGTGCGCCGCCACCCGGAGCACCACGTAGAGGTCGCCCGCCGGGCCGCCCAAGCGCCCGTGCTCACCCTCGCCCTGGAGTCGGAGGCGCGCTCCGGTGTCGACCCCGGCCGGGATCTTGACCTCGATTTTCCGCTCGTTCTCCACCAGCCCCTCGCCCCGGCACTCCGGGCACGGGTCCTGGACGACCGCGCCCTCGCCGCGACAGCTAGGGCAGGTGCGCGCCACGGTCAGGAACCCCTGGTTGAAGCGGACCTGGCCGCGCCCGCCGCAGACGGTGCACGCCGCGAGCGGTTGGTTGCCGGCGCTACCGCTCCCGCCGCACTCCTCACAGCGCTCGAGGCGCGGCACCGTGAGCTCGCGCTCGATCCCGAAGGCCGCCTCCTCGAAGGAGATCTCCAGATCGTAGCGCAGGTCCGCTCCACGGGTGGGTGAACGCCGCCCGCTCCGGCGCCCTGCGCCGCCGACCCCGAAGCCGAACAGGTCGCCCAGGATGTCGGCGAAGTCGCCGAAGACGGTCGGATCGAAGCCGCCGCCGAACGGCCCCCCTGCTCCTCCCCGCAGCCCTTCGTGCCCGAAGCGGTCGTAGCGCGCCCGCTGCCCGGCGTCCGAGAGCACGGCATAGGCCTCGGCGGCCTCCTTGAACCGCTCTTCGGCCACGGCGTCGCCGGGGTTGCGGTCCGGATGGTACTGGACGGCCAGCTTGCGGTAGGCCGACTTGATGGCTGCGGCGTCGGCGCTGCGGCCGACGCCCAAGATCTCGTAATAGTCGCGTTTCACAGCTATCTATCGCACCGTCAATTGTCTCGGTCCCACTCCCAACCGCCGTGCTCCAGGCGCTGGCCCGCGCCGGCGCTCGTGCTACCACCTGCGGTTCGCCTTCAGAGATTCTTCAGGGCCTGGTTGGCCGAGCTCGGTCGAGTCCTCGGGCCGGGCGTCAGGAGCCGCCGCGTTTCAACATCAGCTCGGAGAGCTTGGCCGAGGTGCCATGGAGATCGTACATCGCCGCCTCGAGCTTCCCCTTCTCGTCCATCGTCAGGACCATGTGCGCCTGGAGCAGGGACTCGTGGATCTGCTTGCGGTCATCCTCCGGGAGCAGCGCCTTCATCTGCTCGAAGACCCGCTCGTTGGTGTAGATCATTCCCTCGAGCCGGTTCTTGAGCCGGCGCACCTCCATACGCTCCCGGTCGCCCGCCTGGTTGGCCTCGGCCTCTTCGACCAGGCGGTCGATCTCCTCGGCCGAGAGGCCGCCCGCGGCCGAGATCTCGACCGACTGGGAGCGATCGCTCGCCACGTCCCGAGCCGCCACGTTGACTATGCCGTTCGAGTCGATGGCGAAGGTCACCTCGATCTGAGGTACCCCGCGCGGCGCCGACGGAATTCCCACCAGCTCGAAGCGCCCGAGCGAGCGGTTCTCCCGGGCGAACTCGCGCTCCCCTTGGAGCACGTGGACCTCGACCGTGCCCTGATTGTCGACCACGGTGGTGAATATCTGGGCGCTCTTGGTCGGGATCGTCGAGTTGCGGTCGATCAGCTTGGTGAACAGGCCGCCGTGGGTCTCGATGCCGAGCGCCAGGGGGGTGACGTCGAGCAGCACCAGGTCCTTGATCTCGCCTCTCAGGACGCCGGCCTGGATGGCGGCGCCCAGCGCCACGACCTCGTCGGGATCGATCCGCCGATTGGGCTCGCGGCCGAAGATCCGCTCGACCAGCGCGGCGATTATCGGCGCCCGGGTCTGCCCGCCCACCAGCAGCACCTCGTCGATCTGCTCGGGCAGGAGGCCCGCCTGGGAGAGGGCGTCGCGGCAGGGCGCCTCGGTCGCCTCGGCGAGGTCGCGAACCAGCTCCTCGAGCTTCTCCCGGGTGAGCTTCCGAGCGAGGTGCCGGGGGCCGGAGTCGTCGGCGGAGATGAACGGCAGATTGATCTCGGCCTCCTCGGCGGTCGACAGCTCGCACTTGGCGCGCTCGGCCGCCTCCTTCAGGCGCTGGAGGGCCATGCGGTCGGCCTTCAGGTCGACGCCGGTCTCGGCCGCGAACTCCTCGATCAGCCAGTCCATCACCCGGTTGTCGAAGTCCTCGCCGCCGAGGAACGAATCCCCCGCGGTGGCGCGGACCTCGAAGACACCCTGGCTGAGCTCGAGGATCGAGACGTCGAAGGTTCCGCCGCCCAGGTCGTAGACCGCGATCCGCTGGTCGCGCCCCGCTTGGTCGAGCCCGTAGGCGAGGGCGGCCGCGGTCGGCTCGTTGATGATCCGGGCGACCTCGAGGCCGGCGATCTTGCCGGCGTCCTTGGTCGCCTGGCGCTGGGAGTCGTCGAAGTAGGCCGGCACGGTGATGACCGCGTCGGTCACCTCGGCGCCGAGGGCCTCCTCGGCGAAGGCCTTGATCTCCTGGAGGATCAAGGCCGAGATCTCCTGGGGGCTGTACTCGCGGCCCCGGAT
>DATKCC010000177.1:0-5509 GCA_035513375.1 Thermoanaerobaculia bacterium
GCCGTGGCGGCCGCCGAGGCGGCGGTCGGCCTCGCCCTGTTCATCGCCCTCTACCGGCACCGGCGGACGATCGACCTCGACCGGGTGAACCTGATGCGCTGGTGACCGGCATGGACCTCCTCTGGCTCATCCCGCTCCTGCCCTTCGCCGGCGCCGCGTTGAACGCCGCGCTGGGCGCCCTCCCCGGAAGGGGGACGCCGAAGGGCACGGTCACCGCGGTCGCCCTGGGGGCGCCGCTGGCGAGCCTGCTGGTGGCCCTGTGGGCGATCTGGGACTACGCCGGCAACCGCCACCCGGAGCCCTTCGAGCAGGTGCTCTACGCCTGGACGGCGGGCGAGTACGGGATCGACGTCGGCTTCCTGCTCGATCCGCTCTCGGCGGTGATGGTCGTCATCGTCACCTTCGTCGGCTTCCTGATCCACGTCTATTCGGTCGGCTACATGGCCCACGAGCGGGGCTACCAGCGCTACTTCGTCTATCTGAACCTGTTCATGGGGGCGATGCTGCTGCTGGTCCTGGGCTCGAACTACCTGGTCTCGTTCGTCGGCTGGGAAGGGGTGGGCCTGTGCTCCTACCTCCTGATCGGCTTCTATTACGACCAGGACTTCCCGCCCTACGCCGGCAAGAAGGCGTTCATCGTCAACCGGATCGGCGACTTCGCCTTCCTCGTCGGGCTGCTCGCGCTGTTCGGGGCCTTCGGCACCCTCGACTACCTGGAGCTGTTCGGCAGGCTCGAGGGCGATCCCGGGCTCGGCACCCAGGCGGCCCTCTGGGGGCTGCCGCTCGCCACCCTGGTCGCGGCCTGCCTGTTCATCGGCGCGGTCGGCAAGAGCGCCCAGATCCCGCTCTTCGTCTGGCTGCCCGACGCCATGGCCGGCCCGACCCCGGTCTCGGCCCTGATCCACGCCGCCACCATGGTGACCGCGGGCGTTTTCATCGTGGCGCGCTCGAACGCGATCTTCCAGCTCGCGCCGGGCGTGTCGCTGGCGGTGGCCGGGATCGGCGCCCTGACCGCGATCTTCGCCGCCACCATCGGCCTCGCCCAGACCGACATCAAGAAGGTCCTGGCCTACTCGACGGTCTCGCAGCTCGGCTACATGTTCCTCGCCGCCGGGCTCGGCGCCTACACCGCGGCCATCTTCCACGTCGCCACCCACGCCTTCTTCAAGGCCCTCCTGGTCCTCGGCTCGGGCTCGGTGATCCACGCCATGGGCGGCGAGCAGGACATGCGCCGGATGGGAGGCCTCAAGAAACAGCTGCCGGTGACCTACTGGACCTTCCTGATCGGGACCCTGGCGATCTCCGGCATCCCGCCCCTCGCCGGGTTCTTCTCGAAAGACGAGATCCTGGCGGCGGCTGCCGGCCACGGCCAGTGGCTGCTCTACGCGGTGGGGCTTGCGACCGCGGGCCTGACCGCCTGCTACATGTTCCGGGCGGTCTTCTTGACCTTCCACGGGAAGTTCCGGGGCAGCGAGGAGCAGCGCCACCACCTCCACGAGTCGCCGCCGGTGATGACCGTGCCGCTGGTCGTCCTGGCGGTCGGCTCGGCGACGGTAGGCTTCCTCGGCATCCCAGCGGGGATCGCCGCGCTCTTCGGCGGCGACGAGCACTGGAGCTGGATCCACGGCGTCCTCGAGCCGGTGTACGCCGAGATGGGGGCCGAGATCGCCGCCGCCGAGGCTCACCACTTCGGCCTGGCGGCCGAGCTCGGCCTGATCGCGCTCTCGGTAGGCGTGGCGGCGGCCGGGATCGCGGTCGCCTGGCGCTTCTACGGCGGCGACCGGGGACTCGATGAGGCTGGGAAGGTCGCGGCGCGATTCCCCGGCGTCCACCGCCTGCTGGTCGAGAAGTACTACGTCGACGAGATCTACGACGCAGCACTCGTGCGGCCGCTACGGGGCCTGTCGCGGTTCTTCTGGAGAGTCGTCGACGTCCGGGTGATCGACGGCACGATCCACCTCGGGGCCTACCTGACCGAGCTCACAGGCGACCTCGGGCGGCTAACCACCACCGGCAACGTCCGCAACTACGCCCTCTACTTCTTCCTCGGGCTCGTGGTCCTGCTGACCTGGGTGCTGCTGTGATGGCGACCGTCCTCGAGCTGCTGCTCGGCAATACGCTGACCCGCCTGGTCTTCTTCCCGGCGCTGGCGGCGCTGCCGCTGCTGTTCGTGCGCCGCGACGCCGTGCGGTTCGTGAAGCTCTACACCCTCATCGTCTCCTTCGCCGAGCTCGGCTTCGCCGTCCAGTACGCCGCGGCCCACCTGGTGGGCGGCCGGTTCGAGGCCGCCACCGACGGCGCCTTCCCCTGGATCTCCCGCTACGGCATCTCCTACCACCTGGTCGCCGACGGCATCTCGCAGCCGCTGGTGCTGCTCTCGGCGCTGCTCCTGCCGATCGTGGTCGTCGCTTCCTGGCGGGGCATCGAGCGCCACTGGCGGGAGTACGCGATCTCGCTCCTGCTCCTGACCACCGGGGTCCTCGGCACCTTCCTCGCCTTCGACCTCTTCCTGTTCTACGTCTTCTTCGAGATCTCTCTCGTCCCGATGTACCTGATCATCGGCATCTGGGGCGGCGAGCGGCGGATCTACGCCGCTGTCAAGTTCTTCCTCTACACCATGGTCGGGAGCCTGCTGATGCTGGTGGCGCTCCTGTGGATGGCCTGGAGCTACGCCTCGCTGGCCGGCGAATGGAGCTTCGCCTACGCCGACCTGTTGCGCCTCGACCTGCCGCTCGGCGTCCAGATCTGGCTCTTCGCCGCCTTCGCCCTCGCCTTCGCCATCAAGGTGCCGATGGTGCCGCTCCACACCTGGCTGCCGGACGCCCACGTCGAGGCGCCGACGGGGGGCTCGGTGATCCTTGCCGGGGTGCTGCTCAAGCTCGGAACCTACGGCTTCCTGCGCTTCGCCCTGCCGCTCTTCCCCCACGCGGCGGAGGCGGCGAAGCCCCTCCTGGTGGGGCTCGCGGTCACCGGGATCGTGTATGGCGCACTCGTCGCCTGGGTGCAGGAGGACATGAAGAAGCTGGTCGCCTACTCCTCGGTCGCGCACCTCGGCTTCGTGATGCTGGGGCTGCTCGCCGTCGACCTCATCGCCTGGCAGGGGGCGCTCGTCCAGATGGTCAACCACGGGCTCTCGACCGGGGCGCTCTTCCTCCTGGTGGGGATGATCTACGAGCGCCGCCACACCAAGAAGTTCGCCGACCTGGGCGGCCTCGCCAGGGCGATGCCGGTGTTCGCCTTCTTCCTGGTCTTCTCGGCGCTCGCCTCGGTCGGCCTGCCGGCGCTCAACGGCTTCGTCGGCGAGTTCTTGATTCTGGTCGGCAGCTACCGGACGCTGGGCTGGCCGGTGGTGGTCGCCACCTTCGGGGTGGTGCTGGCTGCGGTCTACCTGCTCAAGATGGTCGGCGATACGGTCTGGGGGCCGGTTCGCGACGAGGCCAACCGGACGGTGCCGGACCTCGACGCCCGGGAGATCGCCGCGCTCGTGCCGCTGGCGGTCCTGATGCTCTGGATCGGGGTGGCGCCGCGGCCCTTCCTCGAGCCGAGCCGCCCGGCGCTCGAGGAGACCCTGGCGCGGTACCAGGCGAGGATCGAGGCGCCGGCGCCGGAGGTCGCGCTCGTCCGCGCGCCCGAGGCGCCCGTCGGAGTGGCGGAGGTGGCGCCGTGACCCGCGCCGACCTCGCCGCCATCGCCCCGGAGGTGCTGCTCGCGGCCGCCGGCTGCCTGGTGCTGCTGCTCGAGGCTTTCGCGCCGGGGCTGCGGCGGGCGTTCACCGCCCTCTCGGTCCTCGCCGCAGCCGGCGCCGGCTGGCTCGCCTGGGAGCTCGCGCCGGGGCCCGCCTTCGGCGGCCTGCTGGTGGCCGACCGGTTGACCGCGGTCGGCTCGCTCATCGTCCTCTCCTCGGCGGCGCTCGCGCTGCTCGCCTCCCAGGGCTACCTCGTGCGCGAGCGGATCCTGGGCGGCGAGTACCATGCGCTCCTGCTCTGGGGCGCCTGCGGCATGCTCCTGATGCTGCGCGCCAACGAGCTGCTGACGGTCTTCGTCTCGCTCGAGCTGCTGTCGCTCTGCCTCTACGCCCTGGCCGCCTTCGACCGCAAGGTGGTGATCGGCTCGGAGGCGGCGATCAAGTACTTCCTGATGGGGGCGTTCGCCAGCGCCTTCGTCCTCTACGGCATCGCCCTCGTCTACGGTGCGACCGGCTCGACCTTCCTCGAGCCGATCGCCGACTCGCTGCTCGCGGGCGCCGCCTCCCCCTGGCTGGGGACGATCGGCATCCTGCTGCTGGTCGGCGGCTTCGGCTTCAAGATGAGCGTCGCTCCCTTCCACGCCTGGGCGCCCGACACCTACCAGGGGGCGCCGTCGCCGTTCGTGGCCTTCCTGTCGGTAGCGCCGAAGGCGGCGAGCGCCTTCGTCCTGATCCGGGTGCTGGCGACCGTCTTTCCCGAGGCCCTCGGCACCCGCTGGCCGGCGGTGGTCGCCTCCCTGGCGGTACTGTCGATGGTGGTCGGCAACCTCCTCGCCCTGGTCCAGAAGGACCTCAAGCGCATGCTCGCCTACTCGGGCGTGGGGCACATGGGCTACCTGCTGATCCCGCTCGCCGGGCTCGACCTCGGCCCGGCGGGTGTGTCGACTCTGACGGCCGCGGGCGCTGGCAGCTCGTGGACCCCGGTCCTGGTCTACCTGGCGGCCTACGCGCTGATGAACGCCGGCGCCTTCGCGGTCGTCGGCATGCTCTACGACCGCCCCGGGGAGCAGCACCTGATCTCCGACCTATCGGGCTGGGGGTACCGCTTCCCGCTCCTGGGGCTGGCGCTCACCGTGTGCATGCTGTCGCTCGGCGGCATCCCGCCCACGGCCGGCTTCATCGGCAAGTACCTGGTCTTCCTCCACGCTGTCGAGCACGGCCAGACCTGGCTCGCCCTGGTGGGCGTCGCCACCTCCATCGTGGGCGTCTTCTACTACCTGCGGGTGGTCTACGTGCTCTACATGAAGGAAGAGGTCAAGGCGCCCGCCGCGGGCCTGGTGATCGACGGCTGGGGCAAGGCGGCCGTGGTGCTCGCGGCCCTCGGCACCCTGGCGCTCGGGATCTTCCCGGCCTGGCTCCTCGATCTTCTCTAAATGCCTGATCGGGGGCGAAGCGGGGCGGGGGCGTCCCTCTCCCCCCCTTGAAGGGGCGGAGAGGGACCGAGGGAGAGGGGGGTGATCCGATGAAGCCAGCCGTGCCGCCCACCGTCTCGCCGCTGACCCTCAACCGCCTGTCGTTCTACCTGCGCTGCCTGCGCCGGCTCCACGAGGAGGGGGTCGACCGGATCTCGTCGCAGAACCTCGCGCAGCGCTTCCATCTCTCGGCCGCCCAGATCCGCAAGGACCTGGCCCACTTCGGCGAGTTCGGCATCCGCGGGGTGGGCTATGACGTCGAGCAGCTCATCTCCCGCCTTTCGACCCTCCTCGGCCTCGATCGCCACCACCGGATGGTCATCATCGGGATGGGCAACCTGGGGAGCGCGCT
>DATKCC010000178.1:0-6107 GCA_035513375.1 Thermoanaerobaculia bacterium
TACGAGAACCTCGGCGGGCGCTTCCGCGAGGTGGCGGGCGCCGGCCTCGACGCCGTCCGCGTCAGCCGGGGTCTCGCCACCGGCGACTTCGACGGCGACGGCGACCGCGACCTGGTGATCGTCGCCTCCAACGGCCTGGCCGAGGTCTACGAGAACCTCGGCGGCAGCGCCGCCGGCGGCTGGCTGGCGGTCGACCTCCGGGGGCGCGGCGGCAACCGCTTCGGGATCGGCGCCCGTCTGGAGCTCGAGACGCCGGGGCGGGAGGGGAGCCAAGTGCGCGAGGTGGTCACCGGCTCGTCCTACCTGTCGCAGAGCGAGCTCGCCGCCCACTTCGGGCTCGGCGCGGCGGAGTCCGCTACGCTGACCGTCCGCTGGCCATCGGGGAGGGTCCAGAGGGTCCGGGACCTGGCGGCGGACCGGCGGGTCGTCGCCTACGAGTAGGGTCGGCCGGTGGGCCGGGACGCCGTGGCGGCGACCGGCCGCCCCCCGCACCCTTGCGCTGCGCGCGATACGATCCACCAGCATGCCCAGGCTGATCCTCCACCCGGGCCGTCCGGACCAGCGGGAGATCCGGCTCACCGCCGGCGTCACCAGGATCGGGCGGGCCGAGGACAACGACCTCTTCCTCCTCGACGGCAGCCTCTCGCGCCAGCACGCCCGGGTCGAGGTCGAGGACGGCCGGGTCACCCTGGTCGACCTGGGGAGCACCAACGGCACCTTCGTCGAGGGCGAGCGGATCGACCGCCGGGAGCTCGTCGGCGGCGAGTCCTTGCGCTGCGGCTCGGTCGAGCTGCGGTACGTCCCGAACCGCCCGCGGACCGACACCGATACGCGCCCCACCAGCGCCCGCGACATCGACCTCGACCTGACGCGGCTGTCGATGCGGGAGCTCCTGCAGACGCCCTGGAAAGGGAGCCAGCTCGCCGAGGAGCGCCTCCGGATCCTCCTCAAGGTGAGCCAGCTGCTCGCCTCGCCGACCTCGCTCGACCGGCTGCTCGAGACCATCCTCGACCTCGCCCTCGAGATCCTCGACATCGACCGGGCCGCCATCCTGATGACCGATCCGGAGAGCGGCGAGCTGGCGCCCCGGGTGGTCAAGACCCGGCCCGGAGTGTCCGCGGAGGGAGCGGTCTTCAGCCGCCACATCGTCGAGTACGTGCGCGAGAAGAGCGTGGCGGCCCTGTTCGGCGACGCCCAGAGCGATCCTCGCCTCGGCCCGGCGCAGTCGGTCCTCCACCAGTCGATCTACGCTTCGATGTGCGCGCCGCTCAAGCCCCGTGACGAGGTCCGCGGCGTCCTCTACGTCGACAACCTCACGACGGCCAACCGCTTCACTGACGCCGACCTGGAGTTCCTCTCGGCGTTCGCCAACCAGGCGGCGGTCGCCCTCGACAACGCCTCGCTCCACGGCGAGCTCGAGCGCCAGGCGATGGTGCGCAACACCCTCCTTCGCTTCTTCCCACCCGGCACGATCGCGCGGATCATGGAGGGCGAGGATCTCTCGCTCGGGGTGCGCGAGACCGAGGTGACGGCGCTCTTCTGCGACGTCTGCGGGTTCACCGAGCTCACCGCCGCGATGCCCCCGCGCGAGGTCCTTTCGTTGCTCAACGCGTACTTCCCGGTGATGGCGGAGATCGTCTTCCGCCACGAGGGCACGCTCGAGAAGTACATCGGCGACGCCCTGCTGGCGGTCTGGGGCGCCCCTTTCCAGAGCCCCGACGACCCGGCCCGCGCGGTGCAGGCTGCGGTCGAGATGCAGCGGGCCCTGGCCGAGCTCAACCGGAGCCTCCCCGGCGTGCCCGAGCTGGCGATCCACATCGGGCTCAACACCGGGCTGGTCGCCGCCGGAAACGTCGGCTCGGACCGCTACGTTCAGTACGCCACGCTGGGCGACGCCACCAACGTGGCCAGCCGCATCTCCGACCTCGCCGGCCCGGGCGAGATCCTGCTCTCCGAGAGTACCCGGCAAGCCCTCGGCGACGGCGACGGCTGGACCCTCCGGCCACTCGAGCCGGTGCGGCTCAAGGGCAAGGAGACGCCGGTCCGGTTGCACGCGCTCGCCTGGCGGGAGGCTCCCCGCTAGCCCCCGCGCCTGTGGTATCCTCCCGCCCACGCAGTATACGGACGTTCCATGAAATACTGGCAGAGGACCGGTGTGCCCGGAGGCTGATCCGCGCCTGCTTCCGAGTGGCCTGGCGCGAGGGATCGCCGCTCGGATCGCGCCGCGATCCCCAAGAGGAGAAGAAGCATGCCCAAGAAGGCAGCGGAATTCGTCACCAAGCTCTCCCAGGACCCCACCAAGCGGGAGGCCTACAAGGCCGACCCCGAAGCCACGATGGACGAGCACGGCCTCTCCGACGAGGACAAGGCCGTCATGCGCACCGGCGACCCCGACACGATCCGCGAGTACCTGGGAGATGACGGTCCGCCGGGCTGTTTCGCCGTCTTCGTCTGAGCCCGCCGCGTCCGCTACGCGGGTGGGGGGGAGGGGTGGGGTGTTGACCGTGGTCGGGACCGGCTTCATGGTCGCGGGGCAGGTGACCGCGGAGTCGGTCGCCGCCATCCGCGACGCCGACCGCGTCCTGTTCCTGGTCGCCGACGCGGCCACCCGCCTCTGGCTCCAGGGGCTGAATCCCTCCGCCCAATCGCTCTACGATGCCTATGCCGAGGGCCGGCACCGGCTCGAGTCATACCGGGAGATGGTCGAGCGCATCCTGGCGCCGGTACGCACCGGCCTCCGGGTCTGCGCCGTCTTCTACGGCCACCCCGGAGTCTTCGTGAACCCCTCTCACGAGGCCGTCCGGCAGGCCCGCGCGGAGGGATTCGAGGCGTGCATGCTCCCCGGCGTGTCGGCCGAGGACTGCCTGTTCGCCGAGCTCGAGATCGACCCGGCCCGCCACGGCTGCCGGAGCTACGAGGCGACCGACTTCCTGCTGCGCCGGCGTCCGCTCGAACCCACCACCGGGCTCGCGCTCTGGCAGGTCGGGGCGATCGGCATCGCCACCTACTACCGCCGCGAGGTCTGGCGCACCGAGGGGCTCTACCCGCTGGTCGAGACGCTGCTCGAGTGCTACTCACCGGACCACGAAGTGGTCCTCTACACCGCGGCGACGCTGCCGATCGGCGACTCGACGGTGATCCGCCTGCCGCTCGCCCGGCTGCCGGAAGCGGTGGTGTCGGTCGCCGCCACGCTCTACGTGCCGCCGGCAGCGGCGGCGCCCGTCGACCCGGAGGTGGCCGCCAGGCTGGGCCTGGCGGAGGTGGCGGAGGCGGCGCCTTGACGGCGCGCCGGCCCGCCCGCGTCCTGCGCATCGTCGGCACCGGCTACAACGTCGCCGGCCACGTGACCGCGGAGACCCGCAGCCTGCTCGAGCACGCCGACCGGCTGTTCTACCTGGTCACCGACCCGGCCACCGGCGCCTGGATCCGCAGCCTCCAACCGGCGGCGCGCTCGCTCCACGCCGCCTACCGGGAGGGCGGCTGCGGCGTCGACGCGGTCCACCGGATGGTGGAGTGGGTGCTCGAGCCGTTCGGCGAAGCGGGCGGTCGGCTGGAGGTCTGCCTCGCCCTCTCCGGCCACCCGGGGATCTGCCTCCACGTCTCGCACCGTGCCGCGCGGCGGGCGCGGGAGTTGGGCCTCGAGGTACGCATGTACCCGGCGGTTTCGTTCGAGGACTGCCTGGTGGCGGACCTGGGCGTCGACCCCGCCGTCACCGGCCGCGCGATCTACGACGCGACCGACTTCGTGCTCCGCCCGCGGGTGCCGGACACCGGCGCGGCGCTCGTCCTCCTCCAGGCCGGGGTGATCGGGGAGGTGACCTATCGGCAGGGGCGAGAGGCCTGCGCGGAGGGCCTGCGCGTGCTCGCCGAGACCCTGCTGCGCCACTACCCCGGCGACCACGAGGTGGTGCTCTACGAGGCCTCGCAGCTCCCGATCGTCGAGCCCCGGGTGGTGCGCATCCGCCTGTCCGAGCTGCCGGCCGCGCCGGTCCGGGTCCAGACCACCCTCTACCTCCCTCCCGTGTCGCGGCCCCCGGTCGACCCGCGGATGCGCGAGCGGCTTGGCCTTCCCGCGCCAACCGCCGAGAGCCCGGCGGCCCCGCCATGATCGGCCGGACGCTCGCCCACTACCGCATCCTCGAGCGGCTCGGTAGCGGCGGCATGGGCGAGGTGTACCGGGCCGAGGACACCCGCCTCCAGCGGCACGTAGCGGTCAAGGTGCTGCCGCCCAGCCTGGCGGCCGACCCGGAGCGCCTGGAGCGGTTCGCCCGCGAGGCCATGGCGGTCGGCGCGCTCAACCACCCGAACATCGTCACCATCCACGCCATCGAGGAGGTGGCGGGACTGCGGCTCCTGGTGATGGAGCTGGTGGACGGCCCGCCGCTCGACGAGCTGATCCCGTCCGGCGGCATGGACCGGGAGCGGTTCTTCGAGCTCGCGATCCAGCTCGCCGACGCCGTCTCCGCCGCCCACGAGCAGGGCGTCACCCATCGCGACCTCAAGCCCTCGAACGTGATGGTGGCCGGCGAGGACCGGGTCAAGGTGGTGGACTTCGGCC
Organism: Thermoanaerobaculia bacterium; assembly: GCA_035513375.1. GTDB lineage: Bacteria > Acidobacteriota > Thermoanaerobaculia > Multivoradales > DATKCC01 > DATKCC01. The sequence continues at coordinate 4,559 of DATKCC010000178.1, forward strand.
TCGCCAAGCTGCGCCAGGCGGCGCGCTCCGCCGAGCGCACGGTCGCCCTCCGGGACGACCTCACCGAGGAGGGGCGGGTGCTCGGCACCTACCCCTACATGTCGCCTGAGCAGATCAAGGGTCTGAGCGCCGACCACCGCTCCGACATCTTCTCGCTCGGCGTGGTGCTCTACGAGATGGCGACCGGCGAGCGGCCGTTCGCCGGCGAGACCTCGGCCGACCTCATCTCGTCGATCCTCCGGGATATGCCGCCGCCGCCGGCCGAGAGCAACCGACGGCTCCCTCGCCACCTCGATCGGATCGTCGCCCATTGCCTCGAGAAGGATCCCGACCGGCGCTTCCAGACTGCCAAGGACCTGCGCAACGAGCTCCAGAGCCTACGCCAAGAGATCGAGTCCGGCCGCTTCCGGCCCACCGTTGGGAGGCGCCGCTGGCTGCCGGGCAGTCCGGCCGAGCGGCCCTCACGCCGGACGTGGGCCGCCGCGGCGGCCGCCGCAGCGGTGCTCGCCGTCGGCGGCTTCCTCTGGAGCGCCCGCAACCTGCCGCCCGGCAGACCGGCCGCCGAGGCCTTGCGGGCCTCGGTGACGGCACCCAGCCGATCGGTCGCGGTCCTGTTCTTCCAGAATCTGAGCGGGGACCCCGACCTCGAGTGGCTCCGCACCGGCCTCGCCGACATGCTCGTGACCGACCTCTCCCAGACGCCCAACCTGCGTGTGCTGCCGACCGACCGGGTGTACGAGATCCTCAAGGATCTCGGCCACCTCGACCAGCCCCACCTGGCCGGCGGCGTGGTCCGGGCGGTCGCCGAGCGGGCGCAGGTCGCAACCGTCCTGCTCGGGAGCTTCGCCCGCGCCGGCGACACGCTCCAGGTCAACATCCAGCTCCAGGACGCAGCGAGCGGCGAGATCCTCACCGCGCAACGGGTCCAGGGCATCGGCGAGGCGAGCGTCTTCTCGACCGTCGACCGCCTCAGCCGGGAGCTGCGGCTCGCCTTCGAGCTGCCGCGGCGGGATCCGGAGATCGAGCGCGAGATCGAGAACGTGACGACGTCGTCGGTCGACGCGTACCGCGCCTACGTCGAAGGCATGCGCCTGCGCCGGGAGCTCAAGCTCGAGGAGGCGATCCCGCTGTTCGAGCGCGCCGCCGCCCTCGATCCGGCGTTCGCCATGGCCCACGCCCGGCTCGCCTCGATCCACGAGACGCTGGGCCAGGAGCAGGCGCAGCGCGAGGCGCTGGAGACGGCATACGCCCACGCCGACCGGCTGCCGGCCCGCGAGCGGTTCTTCATCGAAGGCAGCTACTACGGCCTGCGGCGGGAGGGGTACGAGCGGGCGATCGAGGCGTACGAGCGGGCGCTCGAGCTCTACCCCGACCACGACGCGGCGCGCTACCAGCTCGCCCACGTCTACTCGTTCCTCCAGCTCTACGAGCCCGCGATCCAGCACTACGAGGAGCTGCTGCGCCGCGGCTACCGCTATGACGGCGTGTACAACGCGCTCGCCACCATGTACGCCGCCGTGGGCCGCTTCCAGGCGGGGGACGAGCTGCT
>DATKCC010000179.1:0-9139 GCA_035513375.1 Thermoanaerobaculia bacterium
CCACCATCGTGACCGTCGGGCGGACCAGACCGGCGGCGACCGGCCGGGGACGGAGGCGGGCGAGCACCAGGAGCAGGAGCGGGTAACCGAAGTAGAGGTAGAGGACCGCCGCCGCCGAGAGGGCGAAGGCGACGATCAGGAGCCAGTCGAGCCCACCGAAAGGACCGAGCTGGCTCATCCGGCCGCCTCGGGGCGCTCGCCCAGGAGCTCCCGGTAGGTCGCGAGGACGGTCCGCGCCACGCCGCGCCAGCCGAACCGGGTCCGGGCCTCCGCCGCCGCCCGCTCCCCGAGCCGCCGCGCGAGGGCCCGCCCCCCGGGCTCGCGGAGCAGCCGCTCGAGCGCCGCGGCGAGCGCTCCGGCGTCCCCCGGCGGCACCAGGAGCCCGGTCTCCCCGTCCCGCACCACCTCCGCCGTGGCGCCGACCCGGCTCGCCACCACCGGTGCGCCCAGGCTCGCCGCCACCTGGAGGACGCCACTCTGGAAGACCTCCCGGTGCGGGAAGGCCGCGACCGCGGCGAGCTCCATCCAGGCCGCCACCTCGCTCGACGGGACGTAGCCCGGGACCACCCGCACCGCGGCCGCCACCCCGAGACGGCCGGCGATCGCCCGCAGCTCCTCGGGGTCGAAGCCGGGTAGCGGGAAGCCGGCGACGACCAGGCGGGCAGCGGGGACCCGCGGGAGGAGCCGGGCGAAGGCCTCGACCAGCAGATCCAGGCCCTTGTACCGGGCGAGGGTGCCGAAGGCGAGCACGACGGGCTCTTCCGGGGCGAGCCCGAGACGGCGGCGGAGGCTCGCCGCGGACACCCCGGGGTCGCGGAGCTCCTCGAACACCAGGAGGTTGCCGTGGGGAATCGAGCGGACGATCCCCGGGAGCGGACCGTAGCTCGCGAGGAAGCGCTGCCGGTTGTCCTCCCAGTGGACGAACACCGCGTCGAAGCGGCGGTAGATGCGGCGGAAGGCGAAGCGGGAGAGTGCGCCGCGGAGGCCAGCGGCGCCGAAGCCGCCGGCAGGGCCGCCGGCCGGCGCGAAGGGCTCGAGGTTGTGGCAGACATCGGCCAGCAGCATCCGCCCTGCCCGCAGCGCCAGGACGAGAGGGAGCTCGCCGGCGAACCGGAAGTCGCCGAGCTGGACCACGTCCGGGCGGAGGCGGCGGAGGTGGCCCAGGAGGCGCAGCCGCTCGCGGTGCCACCGCGCGGCGCGCCCGGCGCGGCGGAGGACCCGGCGCGCGCGGCCCGGCGGCGCCCCGGTCTCGGGCTTGGCGTCCCACAGGAGGAGCGGGCGCTCGACCCGGAACGGGGTCTCGAGGCCCCCGAGCTCGTAGCTCCGGTCGGTGACCAGGACGACCTCGACCCCGTCTCGGGCCCCCTCCTCGGCGAGCGCCCGGCAGAGCTGGAAGGCGTAGTGGATGAGCCCACCCCGACCCACCGGCTCGACGACGGCGATCTTCATCGCCCCGCCTCCTCGGGGATCGTCTCGGACCGGCGGATCGCGAGGTCCGCCGCCGGGCGCAGTCTCACCGGACGGCCCAGGAGCTCGCCGTAGACCCGCTCGAGTCGTTCGAGCCAGGCCGCGGTCGTGAATCGCTCCTCGGCCCGCCGGCGGCCGGCCGCGCCCAGCTCCCGCCGAGCCGCCGGGTCGGCGAGCAGGGCGGAGAGCGCCCCGGCGAGGGCCGCGGCGTCCCCCGGGGGAACCAGCAGGCCGGTCGCGCCGTCGTCGACGATCTCCGGGATTCCCCCGGTCCGGGTCGACACCACCGGCAAGCCCGCGGCCATCGCCTCGAGCAGTACGGTCGGGAAAGCGTCCTCCAGGCTCGGCAGGACGAACAGGTCAGCCGCCGGGAGCAGCGCCGGGACGTCCCGGCGGAACCCGGTCCAGAGGACCGCCTGCGCCAGCCCGGCCCCCTGCGCCCGAGCCTCGAGGGCAGCGCGGTCAGGGCCTTCGCCCACGACCACGAACCGGGCCCGGGGGAGAGCGGCGAGGACCGCGGCGATGGCCTCGAAGAGCACTTCCAGGCCCTTGCCCGGCCGCAGCACCGAGACGGTCATCGCGAGCGGCGTGTCCTCGGCGAGCCCCAGCTCCTCGCGCGCCGCCCGCCGCTCCCGGCCGTCGCTTCCCCCGGCGTGCCCGGCCGGAAGATCCACCCCGTTCGCGACCACCCGCACCCGGTCCGGTGCGAGACCCGCGGCGGTCCAGGCGGCCCTGGCCGCACCGGAGACCGCCAGCACGCGGCCCGCCCAGCGGTTGGCGGCGGCCACCAGCAGGCGGCGCCGTAACCCCTCCCGGCTCCAGGGGGGAGCGGCCGGCGGCTGGACGTGGAAAGTCGCCGCCACCGGCCGGCCGGTGAGCCGGCCGGCCAGGAGGCCCCAGATCGAGGCGTAGGCGAGGTGGGCGTGGACGAGGTCGAAGCGCCCTCTCCGGAGGAGGCCGAGGAGCCGCCGGAAGGCCGCGATATCCCGCAGGTTCCGGGCGCCGAGGTCGGTCACCGGCACCCCCGCGGCCCGGATCTCCGCCTCGTAGGGATTGCCACCCAGCGATTTCAGGTAGGCGACCTCGAGGTCCGGCCCACCGGCGCGCCCGGGTCGGGCGACAGCGAGGGCGAAGCGCGCGGCCAGGGCCTCGGCCCCGCCCGCGGCGAGCGAATCGATCAGCCAGAGAAGACGGATCGCTCTGCCCTCTCCAGCATCCGGTAGCGGTTGAGGCACGCGTCTCGGTCCTCGCGGGTCAGGAGGAACAGCCGGGCCAGGCCGCCGAGCGCCGCGGAGTCCAATCCGGTCTCCCGGGCGTAGGCCGCAAAGTACCGGCGCAGCTCCCGGGAGACGGCGTTGTCGGCGAGGAAGCTCCGCCGGAAGGCCTCCTCGGGAGGGCGTCGCCGGCCCCCCCAGGGGAAGCTCTCGCCGTAGCTCAGCGCGAAATGGAACAGGTCGTCGAACGGCGGCGCCTGCGGCCGGAAGTGCTCCCAGTCCACCACCCCGGAGAGCCGGCCGCTTGCTTCGGCGGGTCCCTCCCCGGGCTCGGGCAGGAGCACGTTCCGTGCCCAGAAATCACCGTGGCCGGCGGCGAGAGGCCAAGGCGCCTCGGCTAGACCGAGCCGGAGCCGCCGGTACCACTCCGGCGACGCCGCCTGGTCTCCGGGCGCGATCTCCTCCCAGGACGGCGGGCTCCAGGCGCTCGCTCTCCGGGCCGTCGCCCGGTGGAAGTGGGCGAGCCAGTCGCCGGCGGCCCGCAGGTGGCGCGGGGCGCGGCGCGCGGGGAGGAAGGCCATCTGGAGCTCGACGTAGGCCGAGCGCCCCGGCAGGGTGGTGAGGACCAGGAGCTCCCAGGCCTGGCCCGCGCTCTCGATCCGGCCGTGGTCGAGCACCCCCGGCACGGTCCCACGGAGCGGCTCCGGCAGCTCCCGGGCGAGCCCGGCCAGGGTCTCGGCCTCGGCGGCGAGGGTGGCACCGGCTCCCCCCTCCCGGCGGAGCTTGACGACCCGGTCGGGCCGGGCCCCACGGGCGTGCGGACGGCCTGAGGGGAACAGGAAGCCGGTGAACCGGCCCCGCCGGTCCTCCGGCCGGGGTCCGGCGAGGATCCACTCCCCCGCCGGCCGCAGCCGCGCGAGGGCCGCCGCGGCCTCCGCGAGGCCTACCGCCTCCGGGCGCCCGTCGACGAGGGCGGCCCGCGACGCCAGACCCGAGCGCCGGGCGAGCGCCCCGAGCCAGCGCTCCCGCCGCCCGTGAGGAGCGAGCAGACGGTCGAACAGGAAGGTCGCCGCCGAGCCGGTCGCCGAGGAGACCAGGAAGCGGTCGAACCGGCCCGGCCGCGCGGAGCTCACCACCGCTCCTCGAGCGGCGGGGCCGGCGCCGGGGCCGCCGCCTCCTCCATCTCTCGCGGCCGGCGGAGGTTCGCCGCTGCCTCGCGCACCGCGGCGGGGTCCACGGCGACGACCGCCCCCAGGTAGACCGCTCCGCCGAGGAGGACCTGGACTACCAGGTCGGCCACCGGCGTGAGCTCGGGTCCCCAGACCTGCCAGGCCGCGAGGGTGCCCGCCATGGCGCCGGTGGCGGCGAAGCTGGTCGACAGCGCGCCGGCGATCCGGAGCGGTCCCACTCCGATCAGGCGGCCGACCACCAGCAGGTTGACCAGCGCGGTCAGAGCGGTGACCGCGGCCAGCGTGACCGCTACGGCGAAGCCGCTCGACCGGCCGGCGACGACCAGGGCCGGCACCAGGACCACGGCCTTGCCCACCGCCAGGCCGGCGAGGAGCCCGGTTCGGCCGGTCGCCTTGAGCACGTCCCCGGCGTGGGAGCCGACCGAGCGCAGGCCTACGTACACCGCGAGCGCCTGCAGGATGGGTACGCTGGGGAGCCAGGGCTCCCCGAACACGCTCCGGACCAGCGGCTCGGCGACGGCGAACAGGCCGGCTGCGGCCGGCACCGTGACCAGGCTCACGTAGCGCAGGGCTGCGAGGTAGCCGCGGGCCAGCGCCCGGCCGGCGGCGTGCGCCTGGGAGAAGGCGGCGAAGAGCACCCGGCCGACGACCCAGACCGCGACCGTCACCGCGACCTCCGGCACCTTGGTCGCCATCTGGTAGAAGCCCAGGGCGGTGGTGCCCAGCATCCGCCCGACGACCACAAGGTCGGCGTGGTGGACCACGGCGGCGAGGAGGTTGACGGCGATGATCCCCCGCCCGTAGAGGAGCATCGGCCGGATCAGATCCCGGGGGAGGGGGCCGGCGGGGCGCCAGGGGACGATCAGCCAGAGGGCGGCGGTCTGGAGGACGAGACCCGCGAGCTGGCCCCAGACCAGCGCCCAGACGCCGAACCCGGCGAACGCCAGGGCGACTGCCAGGAGGCCCTTGCCGGCGGTCAGGGCCAGCTCCGGCACGAGCCTGGCCTTGAACCGGAGCTCCTTCTGGCACAGGGCGTCGTGGGTGTTACCCAGGGCCCGGATCAGGAAGCTCGCCGCCAGGACCCGGATCACCGGTTCCCCCTCGGGATTGCGGAAGAAGGCCGCGACCCACGGCGCCGCCGCCTGCGCGAGAGCGAACCAGAGGACCCCCATCGCCAGGTTGGCGTAGAAGGTTAGGTGGGCGGCCTCGGCGGTCCTCCGCGGCCAGTGGATCAGGGCCTGGCCGGTGCCGAGGTCGCCGACCGTATCGACATAGGTCAGGAAGATCAGGCCGAACGCGAAGAGCCCGAACTCCTCCGGCGCCAGCAGCCGGGCGAGGACCGCCAGGGCCGCGAGCCAGGCGAGGCGCGAGAGGGCGCTCGCGGCGAACGCCCAGACCACGCCCCAGGCGGTAGCGCGAGCGAGGCCCGTCACCGTACCTCCCGTCCCCGCGCTCCCTCCCCTGCCCCGGCCGCCTCCGTTCCCCCGTTCGCCGAGCGGCTCCCGCCGACGGCCGCCTCGACGCCCCGGAAGCCCTCCAGGAAGGCCCGTTCCAGCCTGGAGAAGCGTCGGCCCAAGCCGAAGAGAGCTCGAAGCGGCGGGCCGGAGAGCTGGCCGAAGCGGCCGAGCGGCAGCCGGGGCGTGAAGTAGAGCTCCGCGTGGCGCAAGAAGTGAAGGGCGTCGTCCCCCGGCGCGCCGGGACCGCACCCCTCGAGATCGATCACCTCCACTCGGTCCGCCGCCACGAACACGTTCCCCGGCCAGAGGTCGCCATGGCAGCGATTCTCCCCCAGCTCGCCCTGAAACCATCGCAGCCACTCCCCGGTGCGCCGGAACTCGGCGGCGAGAGCGCCCAGTGCCCGGCGCCCGGGTCGGAGCCGCAGCGCCCGGATCCGGCGATCGAGCCGCTCCCCCCGCGCCTGCTCCATCGCCAGCGCGGCCACTCCCTCGGCGACGCCGGGGACCCCGCCGAGCAGCGCCAGAGGGCGAGGCACGCCGAAGCGCCCGCCGCGGCCGGCGGCCTCCAGGCGGACCAGCAGCCGATGCTCGCGGCTCGCCCGCTCCGCCGGCGGCGCCGACTGCCCCGGCCGCGAGCGGTGGAGCTTGACCACCACCTCCCGCGGCCCGCCCGGGCCGCCCACCAGGAGCTCGGCCACCCAGCTGTCGCGGCTCTCCCGGCGCCGGCGAATGCCCACCGGCCGGCCGCCCAGACCGGCGGCTTCCAGCAGCGGCCGGAGTGCGCGCTCGAGCTCGCCGTCGCAACCGAGGTCCCGTTCGAAGCGGGTACCCGCCACGACGGCCTCCCGGTCGAGGAGGGCCAGGAGCTCGGCGGTCGTCGCCTCGAGGCGGAAGTCCCGCGCCACCCGCTCCCGGCCCGCGGCGGCCAGGCGCGCCCCGAGCTGCGGGTCGAGCGCCAGGCGCTCGACCGCCGCCGCTACGGCCTCCGAGTCCCCCGGCGGCACCAGCAGCCCGGTGACCTCGTCCTCGACCAGCTCCGGGATCCCCGAGAGCGCCGGGGCAACGGCCGCTCTGCCCGCCGCGAGCGCCTCCATCAGCACCACCGGGATGCCCTCCATCTGGCCGTCGGGGGCGACCACGCTGGTGAGCACGAAGACGTCCGCGGCCGCCAGCCTCCGGGCGACCTCATCCTGCGGCAGGGCGCCGGCGAGGCGCACCGTCCCGGCGAGGCCGCGGCGGGCGATCTCCCACTCCAGGCGGCGCCGGAGGGGCCCGTCGCCCACTACTTCCCAGGAGAGCCGACGGCCCAGCCCGCCGCTCCCGAAGCGCGCCCGCAGGCGCTCGGCGGCGCCGAGCAGCACCTCCAGGCCTTTGTAGGGCTTGAGCGCGGCCACGGTGAGGACCCGGACCTCCGCCTCCCGGGGCTCGCGCGGGGGGCCGCCGCCGTAGGCCTCCAGGGCGACCCCGACGTGGACCACGTTCAGCTTGGGAGCCGCCTCCGGGTAGCGCGCGGCGAGGTACTCCCGGTTGAACCGGGAAATCGTGCGGACGAACCGGGCGCGGCGGAGCTTCTCGGCGAGCATCGGCCTGGTGAGGAAGAGATCGTGGGCGTGGACGGTCACACTGAAGGGGATCCCGGCCAGGCGCTCGATCGTCCAGGCGACGGTCGCCGGGTGGGTCGCGAAGTGGGCGTGGACGTGGCTCACCCGACCGGCTTCTCCTCGGCCGCCGCCGAGCCGCTCGGCCAGGAGGACCGCCTTGGGGAACAGCGCGAGGCTCCGCGCCAGGAATCCCGGGCTCCCGGCCATGCCCAGCGCGAGCCGCCCGAGGCAGCCGAGATACGCGCCCGGCCGCCGCCAGAGGGCGCGGAGGTTGGCGGCGGCGATCCCCGGCGAGAACCAGGGGGTGAAGAGCGCCCGATCGAGCCACGGCCGAGCCTCGGCGTGGACCACGGCCGCGCGCTGCCGGATCAGCGGTACCAGCACGACCGGCTGGCCCTGGCGCTCGAGCTCCTCGACCTCCCGCAGGATGAAGGTCTCGGTGATCAGCGGGAAGCGCGAGAGGACGACCGCGACCGGCGGCCGTAGGCGGTCCCTCCGCTTCTCCTCGGGCGCCCTCACGGACAATGGCTCTCCGGGCCGAATGGGGCCGATCCAACGCGGGCGGAGACGAGCTCCGCCCCTACACTCCCCTGCTGCTCGCGGAACCCGGATCGCTTGTAGGGAAGGAGCTCGCCTCCTCCCGGGGCGGGGGCGGTCGGGGCGCCGCGGGCGGCAGACCGCCGGCCGAGGTCGTGGAGCGCCGCGGCGAGGGCCAGGAGTAACCAGAGGTAGCGCTGAAAGTGGCCATGGAGAAAGAGGCTCGAAACCAGGTACCCCACCAGGGCGATCGCGGTGGCGCCCGCCAGGGTCGCCTCGAGCGCGAGCCCGGCTGCCGCCAGCCGCCGCCGCGCCCCCTCGAGGTAGGCGAGGGCCACCGCCACCGCCGCACCGAACAGGGCGAGACCGACCAGGCCCGTCTCGGCGCCGATCTCGAGGTAGAGGTTGTGCGGGTAGCTCTCGCCGAAGGGCTCGTCGTACTCGCGGGCGGCCGAGCCCACCCGATCGGCGTAGGGGCTGAAACGGGCGGTGAAGTTGCCGGCGCCGACGCCCGCGCCCGGATGGTCCTGGAACATCTCCCAGGCCGCCAGACTCACCAAGCGGCGCTTCTCGAAGGAGCTGTCCGGGTAGAGAGCGGCCTGCTCGCCGCCGGTGATCTGCTGGAGGGTGGTGAGGCGGCGGGTGAACCCTTCGGGCACCGCCAGCAGGGCGACAGCGACGACGGCCAACCCGGCCGCGACCTCGCGAAGCCGGATCCCGCGCCCGAGCCAGGCGAGGACCAGGACCGCCGCCAGGGCGAGCGCGCCGCCGCGCGAGTAGGTGAGCACGGTGCCGGCAACCAGGAGGCCAGCGGCCCCGGCCGCGGCGAGCCTCTCCCCCCCGCTGCGCCCGTGCCAGGCGAGGGCGAGCGCCAGAGGAACCAGAACGAGCAGGACCTGGGCGAAGAAGTTGGGGTCCCCCAGGGGGCCGGCGATCCGGGGCTCGAAGACGTCGCCGTAGATGTGGGCGTCCTTGACCCGCGCGAGGCCGCCGAAGTCTGCTGCAAAGCTCCGGGTGAGCGCCTGGTAGACCCCCAGCGCGGCCAGGAGGCAGCCCGCCCCGAGGAGACTCCGGACCGCGAGCCGGAGCCGGGGTGCGGAGTCGACGAGCAGGACGACCAGGAGATAGAGCACGAACGCCTTCGCGGCCTCCGCCACGTCGATGGCGGCGAGCCCTGGATCCCAGGCCCATACGGTCGAGGCGAGGAGCCAGAGCACCCAGGCGGCGAGCAGCAGGGTGAGGCCATGGGTGGCGACCGCCACCGCTTCCCGGCGCGGCCGCGCGACGAACGCCGCGATCGCGATCGGGGCGACCAGGAGCTGGAGCAGGGACGGCAGCCCGTGGAATCGGACCAGGACCTCGGAGAGGTTCAGATAGACGAAAACCACCAGGATCGCGAGCGCCGCCCGAGGCCGGCGCACCAGCCAGAAGGTGATGGCGGTGGCGGTGGCGAGGCCCGCCCAGGCCCAGGGCCCGGCGCCGAGGTCGAAGTGAAACGGCCGGGGGTTCCGCGCCACCACCGCACCGAGGAGCGCGCCGGCGGCGATCGCGGCGGCGGCCACGGCCATCGTGCCGCCGAGGGCGCTCCGGGCCGCCACCTCCACGCTCCCCGCTCAGCGGCTCCGGGACCGGAAGGCCTCGAGCGCCAGCGCCGCGAGCGTCCCGAGGAAGAG
>DATKCC010000180.1:0-4643 GCA_035513375.1 Thermoanaerobaculia bacterium
CCGAAGGCCGGGTCGGCGGCGAGCCGGTCGAGGAGCGGGTTGTCGCCGCCGGCGGCCACCTCGCGGTGGGCCTCCAGCGAGTGGCGGCGGATCCGCTCGTGGAGCTCCTGGCGGTCGCCGCCGGCCAGGACCGCCTTCATCAGGATGGTCTCGGTCGCCATGAACGGCAGCTCCCGCCGGACGCGGGCGGCGACCGTCGCCTCGTCGAGGCGGAGACCCTCGGCGACGTGGGCGGCGAGTGAGAGCACCGCGTCGGCGGTCATCAAGGCGTCCGGGAGCACCAGCCGGCGGTTGGCCGAGTCGTCGAGGCTCCGTTCCAGCCACTGGGTGGCGGCGTTCAACGGGCCGTTCAGGCTGTCCGTGAGCAGCCGCCGGGCGAGGCCGCACATGCGCTCGGCGCGCACCGGGTTGCGCTTGTAGGCCATCGCCGAGGACCCCACCTGCGTGTCGTCGAAGGGCTCGCCGAGCTCGCCCACCCCCTGGAGCAGGCGGAGGTCGGTGCCGAGCTTGTGGGCGCTCTCGCCGATCCCGGCCAGGAGCGCGAGCACCCGGCTGTCCTGCTTCCTGGGGTAGGTCTGGCCGGTCACCGGCCAGCTCTCGGCGAACCCCAGCCGCTCGGCTACCCGCCGGTCGAGGGCGCGGACCTTGTCGTGGTCGCCGGCGAACAGGGTGAGGAAGCTCGCCTGGGTGCCGGTCGTGCCCTTGGCGCCCCGGGGGCGGAGCGCCGCCAGGCGGTGGTCGAGCTCCTCGAAGTCGTCGAGGAAGTCCTGGAGCCAGAGGCAGGCGCGCTTGCCGGCGGTGGTGAGCTGCGCCGGCTGGAAGTGGGTGTAGGCGAGGGTCGGGATCGCCCGGGTCCTCCGGGCGAAGTCGGCCAGCGCCCGGATCGCCGCCCCCAGGCGCCGCCGGAGCAGCTCGAGCGCCTCCCGGGTGAGGAGGACGTCGGTGTTGTCGGTGACGAAGGCGCTGGTCGCCCCCAGGTGGAGGATGCCGCCGGCCTCGCCGGCGCGCTCGGCGAAGTGGCGCAGATGGGCGACCACGTCGTGGCGGGTCTCGCGCTCGATCTCGGCCACTCGGCCGAGGTCGATCTCGGGCGCCGCCCGGCGCAGGGCCTCGAGCTGGCCTTCGCTGATCGGCAGGCCGAGCTCCGCCTGGCACTCGGCGAGCACGATCCACATCCGCCGCCAGGTCGCGTAGCGATGGCGGGCGGTGAAGATCCGAGCCATCTCCCGGGAGGAGTAACGCTCGTGGAGGGGGTTCTGGGGCGGGTCCTCGAGCATCGCGGGGGGGCACTCTATCAGCGCGGTGCTAGAATGGCTCGCGGCGCCCGGTCCGCGAGGTCCGGGCACCTTCTTTTTTCGGCGAGGTCACCAGCGGCCGATTACGGGATCGGGGACGCATTCCTCGCTCCGGTCGCCCGGATGGGACCGCAGGAGGGTAGGGTGCGGCTTGCCGCACCGGCCGAGGCTCGGCCAACCATCCACCGGTGCGGCAAGCCGCACCCTACGGCCAAACGACCTCCTCATCGAGGGTGAGCGGGTGATCCGATGAACCCAGCCGTTCGCATCGATTCGGAGATCGGCCGCTTGCGCCAGGTGATGCTCCACAGCCCGGGGGCGGAGATCGACCGCATGGTGCCGTCGATGATGGAGCGCCTGCTGTTCGACGACATCCTCTACGGCGACGAGGCCCGGGAGGAGCACGGCCTGTTCCGGGCGATCTTCGAGCGCTCCGGGGTCGAGGTGGTGGAGGCTGGCGAGCTCCTCGCCGGGGCGCTCGGGGTCGACGAGGCCCGAAGCTGGCTCTTGCGGGAGCTCGCGACCGAGCACGAGGTGGCGCCGGCGATCGTGGAGCGCCTCGATGCCCTGGCCCCGGCCGAGCTCGCCGGCGCGCTCGTCGCCGGCCTGCGGGTCGAGGGCGGAGACGGGGACGGGCCGCCCTTCGGCCGCTTCTTCGACCTCGACCCGCTGCCCAACTACTTCTTCCAGCGCGACCCGCAGGCGGCCTTCGGCGAGCGGATGATGATCTCCTCGATGGCGACCGAGGCCCGGGAGCGGGAGCCGCTTCTCGCCCGGGCGATCTTCGCCTATCACCCCGACTTCGCCGGCCGGGTGGCGCTGTTCGAGGTCGACCGGCCCCATCTCCCGGCACGGGGCGGGCGGCCCGAGCCGCGGTCCTTTCCCTACCCCGACCTCGAGGGAGGCGACGTCCTGGTGGCGAGCGCCGAAACCCTTCTGGTCGGCCTCTCCGAGAGGACCAACCGGCGCGGCGTCGAGGCGCTCGCCGAGTACCTGCGGGCCGAGGAGACGGGGTTTCGCAACCTCATCCTGGTCGAGCTCCCGGCGCGCCGCGCCTGCATGCACCTCGACACCGTGTTCACCCTGATCGACCACCAGACCTGTCTCGCCTATCTCCCGGTCATCCAGCCTGGGCGCGCCGAGTCGGCCCATGCCTACGCCGTCGACCTGACCGCCCGCGAGCTCACCTTCACGGTGCGCCGCTCGCTCCTCGACGCCCTCGAGGCGCTCGGCCTCCGGCTCGAGGTCGTGCCCTGCGGCGGCTCCGTGGACCCGATCGAGCAGCAGCGCGAGCAGTGGACCGAGGGCGCCAACGCCTTCGCCATCGCGCCGGGGGTGATCGTCTCCTACCGGCGCAACCGGCGGACCCTCGACGAGCTCGACCGCCGCGGCTGGCGGGTGATCTCGGAGGTCGACGTGGCCTCGGGGCGCGAGGAGGTCCTGGGCCGAGGGCGAACCGTCGTCACCCTGGCCGGCAACGAGCTCTCCCGCGCCCGGGGCGGCCCCCGGTGCATGACCGCGCCCCTCCTCCGGGACGCGCTCCACGACGCGCCATGACCGGGAGCCGCCCCGCCGCCCGCCCGCGGCTCGCCGTCGTCGCCTTCGGCGGCAACGCGCTGCTCGAGTCGACCGACCGGGGGACGGTGTCCGAGCAGCTCGAGCGCGCCGAGTCCGCCGCTGAGTGGCTGACCGATCTCGTGCGGCGTGGCTGGAGCCTGCTCATCGTCCACGGCAACGGCCCCCAGGTCGGCCAGGCGATGATCCAGATGGAAGCGGCGGTCGACAAGGTGCCCCCGGGAACCCTCGATCTCGCGGTCGCCGAGACCCAGGGGAGCATGGGCTACCTGCTCGAGCTCGCGCTGCGCAACCGCTTCGCCCGCGAGGCGATCGACGCCGAGCCCGCCTGCCTGCTCTCCCTGGTCGTGGTCGACGCCTCGGACCCGGGCTTCGAGCGGCCGACGAAGCCGGTCGGCCCCTTCTTCTCGGCCGCGAGCGCCGAGCTCTTCCGGCGCGACTACGGCTGGCGGATGAAGCGGGAGCCCCAGGGGTGGCGCAAGGTGGTGCCGTCCCCGCGTCCGCTCGAGCTGCTCGGCCTAGGCTCGGTCCGGGAGCTCCTCGGGAGGGACCGGGTGGTGATCGCGGGCGGCGGCGGCGGCATCCCGGTCGTCCGGCGGGGCGGGCGCCTGGAGGGGATCGAGGCGGTGATCGACAAGGACCGCACCGCGTCGCTGCTCGCGAGGCAGCTCGAGGCCGAGCTCTTCCTGATCCTCACCAACGTCGCCCATGTGAAGCGTGACTTCGGCACCGATCGCGAGGCGGACCTGCCGGTCCTCGGCCTGGCGGAGGCGCGGGCGCTCCAGGCCGAGGGGCAGTTCCCCCCGGGGAGCATGGGCCCCAAGATCGAGGCCGCCGTAGACTTCGTCGCCGCCACCGGTCGCCGCGTCGTGATCACCGACATCGACCACGTCCACCAGGCGCTCGACGGTGAGGCCGGCACCGCCATCGTCCCTGAATCCGAGCTGACCCACTCCGACCCCTTGACCACCCGACCATGAGCCCACGACACCTGATCACGATCCACGACCTCTCGGCCCGGGAGGTTGAGGGCCTGTTCCGTCTCGCCGCCGAGGTGAAGGCCGCCCCCGAGCGCTTCCGCGACGCGCTCTCGCGCAAGACCCTGGCGATGATCTTCCAGAAGTCCTCGACCCGCACCCGGGTGAGCTTCGAAGCCGGCATGGCCCAGCTCGGAGGCCACGCCCTGTTCCTGGCCGCGGACCTCCAGCTCGGCCGCGGCGAGACGATCCACGACACCGCCCAGGTGCTGTCGCGCTACGTCGACGGCATCATGGCCCGGACCTTCTCCCATCAGATGGTCCTCGACCTGGCGCGCTTCGGCACCGTGCCGGTGATCAACGGCCTGACCGACGACCTCCACCCCTGCCAGGCGCTCGCCGACTACTTCACCCTGGCCGAGATCTTCGGCGGCGTCGAGGCGCTCCGCGGCAAGCAGCTCGCCTACGTCGGCGACGGCAACAACATGGCCCATTCGCTGATGCTGGCCGCGCCCAAGCTGGGGATGGACGTCGCCGTCGCCTGCCCTGAGGGGTACGAGCCGCGCCAGGAGTACGTCGCTCTGGCCCGGGTGGACGCCGAGGCGGCCGGCACCCGGGTGGAGGTCGTCCGCTCGCCGCTCGCGGCCGCGGCCGGCGCGATCGCGGTCTACACCGACGTCTGGGCGTCGATGGGCCAGGAGGAGGAGGCCGCGAGGCGCCGCCAGGACTTCGCCGGCTACATGGTGGACGGCGAGGTGATGGCCGCCGCGGCGCCGGAGGCGGTCTTCCTCCACTG
>DATKCC010000181.1:0-6216 GCA_035513375.1 Thermoanaerobaculia bacterium
GCGGCGATCCCCCACCTGCGCCGGCGGGGCGGCGGCGCGATCCTGTTCATCGCCTCGATCTGGGGCCGCGAGGCCGGGCCACCGGGGCTCTCGCTCTACACCACCACCAAGTCGGCCCTGATCAGCCTCGCCAAGTCGATGGCCGCCGAGCTCGCCGGCGACGGCATCCGCGTCGTCTCGGTCGCCCCCGGCTCGATCCGCTTCGCCGGTGGGAGCTGGGACCGGCGGGCGAAGGAGGACCCGGAGGGGATGGCCGCCTTCGTGCGCGACCAGATCCCGCTCGGCCGCTTCGGCCGCCGCGAGGAGGTCGCCGACCTGGTCGCCTTCCTCGCCTCCCCCCGCGCCAGCCTCCTCACCGGCGCCTGCATCAACGTCGACGGCGGCCAGAGCCACTCGCTGATCTGACGGCGGCGACAAGGGAGAGCTCCTTTCTACAGTGCTGGGATCGAGCCCCCTGAGGAACTTCACGTCGCCGTCCGTCTATTGGCTCAGAAGGAGATCGCGATGACCGTGCGCTACGTCGAGCGGGAGACCACTCCGCTGTTCAAGAACGCCGCCCCGAAGATCGTGAACGGGAAGGAGAAGGACGACCGCAAGTGCATGCTGCTGTGGGGAGACCGCGTGCACGTGCTCGAGGAGCAGGGCTCCCGCAGCAAGGTCTTCGCACGAGGTCAGAAGACCCCGGGATGGGTCGAGACCCAGGACTTGGGAGATGAGTCCCTCCTGGAGCTGTACTTCATCGACGTCGGCCAGGGGGACGGCGTTCTGATCCGGACGCCGGACGACCGCCACATCCTGATCGACGGTGGCTGGCCGCGGCGCAGCCAGCCCACCGGAAAGAACGCCGCGGATTTCGTCGATTGGAAGTTCGCCAGGGATTACCGGCGCAAGCAGATCGACCTCGACGCCGTCATCTGCTCCCACAACGACCAGGACCACTATGGCGGTCTGTGGGACCTGCTCAACCCGGCCATGAGCGACGAGCTCGAGCTCGGGGAGGTGCGAGTCGAGAGCTTCTTCCACGCCGGATTGTCCTGGTGGAAGCGTGGCTCGAAAGGCCGCACCCTCGGGACTCCAGAACCCACTCCGCAGGGCAAGATGCACACGCTTCTGCTCGGCGACAGAGGATCGGCCGTGGATGCCGTGAATCCGGGTGCCGCTCCTGCGCTCCAGGGGGAGTGGGGGAAGTTCATCGATGTGGTCACGGGCGCCCGCCGGCGTGACGGCTCCCCCACCCCCATGTCCCGCCTCGGAACGCCCCACGGCCCGGCGCCGGTCTTCCTGCCCGGTTTCGGTTCGCAGGATGGCGAGGTGAGGATCCGCGTGCTCGCGCCGGTGGAGTTCGACGTCGGCGGTAGGACCGGCATCCGCTTCTTCTCGGGCGGTGACAGCAAGAATACGAATGGCAACAGCGTGCTGCTACGGGTCGACTACGGTAAGGCCCGCATCCTCCTCACCGGCGACCTCAACTCGGCCAGCCAAAACGCGCTGCTCGCGGACTACGACGGCCGGCACGGAGAGTTCGCATGCGACGTTGCGAAGTCCTGTCATCACGGCAGCGACGACATCTCGTTCAAATTCATGGAGACCCTCAAGCCGGCGGCGACCATCATCTCGTCAGGGGATAACGAAGGACACGACCACCCCCGCCCGACGGTGGTCGCGACGAGCGCCCTCACAGGATTCAAGGAGGTCCGGGGCGACAAGCTGGTCACGCCGCTGGTCTATTCCACGGAGCTGGCCCGTAGTGTGCGGCTGGGAACCCCGTCCAAGCTCGAAGTGCTCGATGACGCCGGAGTCGTCACCCAGACCTTCAACCGCCTGGACTTCGAGAGTATGCGTGTTACCAGCGACGAGGTCCTGGCCGGTGCCCGCAACGCCAAGTCGATCACCCAGGCTTTCAGCTCGCGCCAGATCATGACCGGCTTGATCTATGGTTTGGTCAACGTGCGTACGGACGGCAAGAAGATCCTCTGCGCCGCTCTCGACGAGGCGGAGAACGACTGGCGGATCGAGACGTTCCGGGCGCGTTTCTGAGCCGTAGGGAGTCGAGACGACTGGACCTTTGGGAAAGGTCTGCTGGGCCTTCGAAGTCAGAAGCGAACGGTGACAGAGACTCCCGCGCCACGGGGGAGGGCCAGCGGGCGGAGCGCGAAGGCTCGGGCGGGCTCGTCGGCGCCTCCGGCCGCTCCCCGCTCGCTCCGGGCGATCGCGCCGGTCGCCTCCCAGGCCACGTACCACCCCAGAAGCACCTGCGAGGCGTAGTGCTGGTCGTCGTTGAGCCGCCCCCAGCCGGCGAGGGTCGACGCGGCGACGGCCAGGGCGTCGACCACCCGGCTGCGGCTCATCCGGGCGACGGTCAAGAACGGCACCGCGCCCAGGAAGGTGTGGCCGGAGACCCCATGGCTGCCGTCGAACGGCTCCCACTCCGAGCCCAGCCCGTCGGAGGGGCGGTTGCCGCCGGTGAGCTGCTGGAGGTAGTAGACCGACGGCGCGCCCACCAGGACCGAGCGGCCGCTCCGGCGTACCCACCCACTCACGCCGCTGCCGGCGGGCCCGTCCGCCAGCACCTCGCCCGCCACCCCCAGGAGCACGAAGGCCGGCGCCACCCAGTCGTCGCCCAGGACCTCGACGCCTTCGGCGAAGTCGTCGGAGCCCGCGCTGCGCACGTCCTCCCGGTACCAGTCCTGGATCTCCTCGTCGCCGGAGGTATTGGCCAGGCCGCCGCTTACGGCGAGCGCTGCCCCCAGGCGCTGGAAGGTGGCGATCGAGTAGAAGCTGCCGAAATCGCGCCCGATCGCCCTCCCGGCTCGCCGCCACCGGGAGGGCTCCTCCTCCGGGCCAGCGCCCGCCTCCGAGGCATCATCGGCATCCTCCGTCGGGGCCGGAGCTTGCGTCTCAACCGAGGGCGCCGATGGGCCCTCCGGCGGTACCGCAGGCGGGGCCTGGCCAACGAGCGCGGCCTGCAGAGCGGCTACCGACAGGACGAACTGAATCTCCATGGAAACTCCCCCCAATCAGGACTCGTTCAAGGCCGGTGGGCGATCTCCTTCCTTCGTCTCGATCTCATCCGTTCCCGAAGCCAGAGACCGGAGTCGCGTGGCGAAGCCCGGCGGTAGTTCCTCGGAGGCGCCTTGCAGACCGGAGAGGAACCTACCGCGGCGGAGCCCCTGGGATGCCTCCCGAAGTCACCGAAGAGGCCTCAGAAACGCGTCCTCGCGAGATGCAAGACGAGGGCCGCGCTAGCAGCAGCCGGCGGTGGAATTTCCTGGACTCGCCGCGCCTTTCAATGATCTGAGCGTACTCCCCTCAAGTCTTCGTCGCGCCGACGGGGCCTCGAGGGGCGGCCTCCGGCGGGCCCGGCGGCGGTTTTGCATCGACCTCTTGCCGGCCGGAAGCCGAGACGCGACCAACCAGGCGACGAAACTGACGAGAGAGCGACTCTGAGAATGAACGAACGACAAACCCTCCCCGTCCTTGCGCTGCGGAACTTCGTGCTCTTTCCCGGAGTCACGGCGCCGATCCAGGCCGGTCGTCCCCGCACCTTGAAGGCGATCGAGGCGGCCCTCGCCTCGGGCGAGAGCCCGCGGGTCTTCGCGGTCTCCCAGCGCGAGCCCAAGGAGGAGGCGAGCGCCGAGGACCTCCACACGATCGGGACGATCGCGCGGATCCTCCAGATCCAGCGTGGCTTGAACGGCATGCAGCTCCTCATCCAGGGCGAGGAGCGTGGCATCGCCGTGCGCATCGCCGAGGAGGACGGCTACTTCCAGGCCGTGGTCCGCGAAGCGGAGGAGCTCCGCCCGCTGAACCCGGAGGAGGCCGCCTTCCAGGCTCTCTACCGCGAGGCGCGAGAGAAGGCCGCCGAGCTGGGTGAGAAGTCGGGCCTGCCGGGCGAGGTCGTCCAGCAGCTCCTCGCCACAGTCGACGACCCCGGCCGCCTGGCCGACCTGGTCGCCGGCTACAGCGACATCCCGCACCCTCAGAAGCAGATGCTGCTCGAGACGCTGGCGGTCGAGGAGCGCCTGCGCCGGGTGCTGGTCCACGTCCAGCGCCAGATCAGCGTGATCGAGGCCCAGGAGGACATCAAGTCGCAGGTTCAGGAGGAGCTGGGTGGGCGCCAGCGCGAGATGTTCCTGCGCGAGCAGCTCAAGGCGATCCAGAAGGAGCTCGGCGAGGACGCCGGCCCCGAGCAGCTCGAGGAGCTGCGGGAGCTCCTGGCGGCCAAGGACCTGCCCGAGGCGGTCCGGATCGAGATCGAGCGCGAGCTCGGCCGGCTCGGCCGGATGAACCGTGAGGCGATGGAAGCCCAGGTGATCCGTACCTACCTCGAGACCATCGCCGAGCTGCCCTGGAGGGAGCGGAGCGAGGACCACCTCGACCTCAAGCGGGCCGAGGAGGTGCTGGAGGAGGATCACTACGGCCTCGAGGACGTCAAGGACCGGGTGCTCGAGTTCCTGGCCGTGCGCCAACTCCGGGACGCCCGGGAGCGGGCGCTCCGGAGCGAGGAGGAGGAGGAAGAGTCCCCGGTGCCGGCGGCCTCCGCCGGCCCTGCCGGCGGCGCGCCGGTGGCGGCGCCGCCCGCCGGCCCGATCGAAGCCGCTACGGTACTCGCGGCTCAGGCTCCCGTGGCCCTCGAGGAGAGCCCCGCCGACGGCCCGGCGGAGAGCCCCGCCGACGGCGAGCCCCCGGGCGACGAGCGCCCGCAGACTCCGCCGGGCAACCTCGACGAGAAGGCGAGCAAGGGGCCGATCCTCCTGTTCGTCGGTCCTCCGGGGGTCGGCAAGACCTCGGTCGCCCGGTCGATCGCCCGCGCCATGGGCCGCAAGTACGTCCGGGTCTCCCTGGGCGGCGTCCGCGACGAGGCCGACATCCGCGGCCATCGCCGGACCTACGTCGGCTCGATGCCCGGCCGGATCATCCAGGGGATGCGCCAGGCGGGGACCAAGAACCCGGTCTTCCTCCTCGACGAGGTGGACAAGCTCGGGGTCTCCTACCAGGGCGACCCGGCGAGCGCGCTGCTGGAGGTGCTCGACCCGGCCCAGAACGACAGCTTCACCGACCACTACCTGGGCGTGCCCTACGACCTCTCCGAAGTGCTGTTCATCACCACGGCGAACTTCATCCAGAGCATTCCCGGGCCGCTCCTGGACCGCATGGAGGTGGTCGAGTTCTCCGGCTACACCGAGCGCGAGAAGCTCGAGATCGCCAACCGCTACCTGGTGCCGCGACAGGTCCAGGAGAACGGCCTGACCGAGGACCAGATCGAGCTCTCGGAGGACGCCGTCGCCGAGGTGATCACCCGCTACACGAGAGAGGCCGGCGTGCGCCAGCTCGAGCGCTCGATCGGCAAGCTGGCGCGGAAGGTCGCGCGCCGGATCGCGGCCGGCGAGACCGAGCGCGTCACCGTCACCGCCGGCAACGTGGGCGAGCTCCTCGGCCGGCCGCGGGTACACCCCGAAAAGGCCCTCACCGAGGACAAGGTCGGCCTCGCAACTGGCATGTACTACACCCCGACCGGCGGCGACATCATGTTCGTCGAGGCTTCGCCGATGCGCGGCAAGGGTGAGCTCCTCCTTACGGGTCAGCTCGGCGACGTGATGAAGGAATCGGCAAGGGCGGCCCTGACCTACGCCAAGGCCCACGCCTCGTCCCTGGGGATCCCCGACGAGGCCTTCGACAACGACGTCCACGTCCACGTGCCGGCCGGGGCGATCCCCAAGGACGGCCCGTCGGCGGGCGTGACCATGGCGACCGCGGTGGTCTCGGCCCTGTCCGGGCGCCCGGTCCGCCACGACGTGGCGATGACCGGCGAGATCACGCTCTCCGGCCGGGTGCTACCGATCGGCGGCGTCAAGGAGAAGATCCTGGGCGCAGTGCGAGCCGGCATTCGCCGGGTCGTCCTACCGCGAGAGAACGAATCCCACCTCGAGGACCTGCCCGAGGAGGTCCGGAGCTCGATCGAGGTCTACCTGACCGACGAGCTGGGCGAAGTCCTCGCCCTGACCCTGCGGGGCGCCACCTTCCGGGAGGGCCGCCTCTACTTCAGCGACGAGGCCGCCGACGGGCGCCCCTCCGAGCTCCATCACTGACCGGCCTGGCACACCTCTTGCTCGGTTGGGTCGGCGCGGGGGACCCGACTCGAGAAGGGGCCAACCCATGAGAACCCGAATCCCGGAAGCCGCTTCCGCGCTCGCGGCCACTGCGCTCGCGGTCGCT
>DATKCC010000182.1:0-2166 GCA_035513375.1 Thermoanaerobaculia bacterium
GAGCGATCCCACCCAGATGGTCGCCTACCGGCTGCTGGTCGACGCCTACCTGCAGCAGGGCAAGGCGGAGGAAGCCCGCCAGCGCCTCCGCATCTACGGCCTGCTCAACGACGCCGACCCGGAGATCGCCGAGCTGCGCCGGAGGATCGGCGAGCTCGACCGCGGGCGAGGTGAGGAGACGGCGGGAACGAGCGAGCGGAGGGCTCGCGGTCCCGAGCCCCGGAGCGAGAGTGGCAGCGGACCCGGCCGGGAGGAGCCGCCCCTGGCGGCGCCGCCCGCGGCCGGCGAGCCGTTCCCGGCGCTCGCGAGCTCGGAGGCCCGCCGCAGCTACCTCCATGCGCTCGCGGCCGAGGGCCTGTTCGAGATCGACCTCGAAGCCGGCTGGAAAGCCGGCTCCGCGACCGAGCTCGAGCCGACGGGCCCCCGCGCGGCGGAGCGGCAGCCGGCCTGGGGGGAGGTCTTCGACCTCAGTGCCCCCGGCGGTGCTCCGGAACCGGACCTCGCCTCCCTCCTCGACTCCTCGCAGAGCGACGGCGAGCCCTCTCCCGACCGCGCGCCGGACCGGCCGACCGTCACCCTGGGCCGCCTCTACCTGCGCCAGGGGCACCTGCGGGAGGCCGAGGAGATCTTCCGCGGGGTCCTGGCGGTCGAGCCCGGCAATGCCGAGGCCCGCCGTCACCTCGGCGAGCTCGAGGCGGCTCCGGCGTCCGCGGAGCCGCAGCCTGCGGGCTCGGCCCGCGAGCCCGGCCCCGCCCTCGGAGCCGCCGAGCTGCTGGCCGGGCTCGCCGGCGGCGAGGGCGTTACGGAGCGCAAGCGCTACGTCCTGGAGCGCTACCTCGAGCGCGTCCGAGGGAGGGCGCCGCGGGATGTTCATTGAGCGCCTGAGCGAGATCAGCAACCGGATCGACGGCGCGCTCGCGCTGTCTCTGGTCGCCGAGGACGGGATCACGGTCGAGTCGGTGAGCTCGTCGCCGGAGCTCGAGCTCGACCTGCTGGCGGCGGAGCTCATCACCCAGGTCAAGGCGATCGCCGAGAACCACCGGGACCTGGCGGCCGGCGAGGTGCGCCAGCTCACCGTGGCGACCGAGCGGATGACGCTGATGGTAAGCTCGGTCAGCGACAGCTACTATCTGGTCCTGGTCCTTGCTGGCGACGGCAACCACGGTCGGGCGCGGTTCGAGCTCCGCCGTGCCCGGCTCGCCCTCGAGGGCGACCTCGCATAGTCTCCGCGGGTCGAACCGACGCCGGCCCCTCCCCAGGAGATTCCACCACCGTGCTGACCTTCGAACAGATCAAGGAGCTCATCGAGCTCGTCACCGCCCGCAGGCTCCAGGGGCTGGAGCTGGAGCGTTCCGGCTTCCGGTTGAAGATCGAGGGCCAGGCAGGTGCCCCTCCCGCCGCCGCCCCACCGGTGCCCGGCCCGGCGGCGGCTCCGCCACGGCTACCCGCACCCGCCGAGCCGGTTCGCGGGGGCCCGCCGCCCGCGGCGCCCGAACCGGCGGCAGAGGAGAGCGAGGTCCCGGCGGGAGCGCACCTGCTCCCCTCCCCCATCGTCGGCACCTTCTACCGCGCTCCGGCGCCCGACGCCGACCCGTACGTCGAGGTCGGGAGCCGGGTCAAAGCGGGCCAGGTCCTGTGCGTCGTCGAGGCGATGAAGCTGATGAACGAGATCGAAGCGGACGTCGACGGCACGGTGGTCAGGATCTACCCTCAGAACGCCTCGCCGGTCGAATTCGGCGAGGCCCTGTTCGCCATCGAACCGGCCTAGGGAGCCCAGGCGGTGCGCCGAGCTCGTGAGCACGGGGGTCGGGCGGGCCAGGTCTCCAAGCGGGAGAGCCGGGTGGGGGCGAGCTCCATGAGCACGAGGGTTGGGAGGTGGCGCCCCTCTCCCGCCCCCGGGGGTGGGAGAGGGGCCGGGGGAGCGGGGAGGGATGCGAACCACCGGGCGGGGGGTGAAAAGAAGGTCTCAGAACCATCCTCCGGCCCCCATTACCACTGAGATCGGCCGACCCCTCCATGTTCAAAAAAATCCTGATCGCGAACCGCGGCGAGATCGCCCTGAGGGTAATCCATGCCTGCCGGGAGCTCGGCGTCCAGACGGTCGCGGTCTACTCCACGGCCGACCGCGAGAGCCTCCACGTGCTCTACGCCGACGAAGCGGTCTGC
>DATKCC010000183.1:0-2091 GCA_035513375.1 Thermoanaerobaculia bacterium
CCGAGGAGTGGTGAGGATGGCGAGCCCGACGCCGACGAGCTGACCGACCGCGAGCGCGAGATGATGGAGGACTTCCAGGGACTCATGCCGGCCAACTGCAAGTTCGGCAACCACCGGATCGACATCAAGCTGATCGCCGCCGACACCCGGCTCGAGCGGATCGCGGCGGTGCCGATCTGCATCATCGAGAAGAACTGGATGGAGGTCGCCCGATGAGCCGCGGCGCTCGCTGGGCACTGGCCGGCGCCGGGCTCGCGGCTGCGGCGGCCCTCCTGCTGCCGGCGGCGGCCGACTGGTTGGTGACCCGGGACGGGGACCGGATCGAGACCGCCGGCCCCTGGCGGGTGGAGAACCGGCTGGTCGTGTTCGAGCGCCCGGACGGCAGCTACGCCTCGATGCGCCTGTCGGAGGTCGACCTCGATGCGAGCGAGCGGCTGACCCGGGAGCTGGCCGCGCGGGCGCGCTCGCCGATAGCCGACCCCCGAGCCGAGCCCCAACGGGTGATCGCCCGGCTGACCGAGCGCGAGCTGCCGCCGGTCGCGCGGGAGGCGCCAGGAGCCGGCGCGGCGCGGATCGAGCGGGCCGGCGAGGCCGAGGAAGCCCCGCAACCGGAGTCGCTCCAGATCGTCACCTGGCGCGAGGTGGGCGGCGCCGAGCGCACCGGGCTCGAGCTCGTCGGCGACGTCCGGAACCTCACCGCCCAGACTGCCCTCGGCATCTCGGTCACCGTCCTCCTACTCGACGAGGAGGGCGCGGAGGTGGCGAGCTCCCAGGCCCTGCTCACCGCCTCGGCCCTCCCCCCGGGCCAGACCGCCGGCTTCCGCGCCTCCTTCCCCGGGATCTTCCACTACGCCGGCATCGAGTTCCGGGCGGAAGCCCACCTGGTTCAGTCCGGCGGCGCCGACCAGGAGCCGTAGGCGGACCACGCGCCCCCGGGCCGGTAGCCGGCTCCCTCCGGCAGGGACGAACGGCCTCCTCGGCCTCTCACCGATACTCCGGGTACCCCCCCAGGTCGTGCCGGCGGATCCGGCGCAGAAGGGTGCGGTAGCTGACTCCCAGGATCGCCGCCGCCCGGCGGCGGTCGCCGCCCGCCTGCTCAAGCGCCCGGCGGACCCGCTCGCGCTCGCCGCCGCCCTCGAGGGGCGCCAGGAGCGGCTCGAGATCCGCGGCTCCGAGGCGCGAGCCTTCGGACAGGATCAGCGCCCGCTCGAGGACGTTGCCGAGCTCGCGGACGTTACCCGGCCAGCTCTGGGCGGCGAGGAGCTCCAGCGCTTCGGGTTCGGGGCGGGGCGGTTTGCGGCCGAGCCGGACGGCGATCTCGGCGAGTAGGTGGCGGACGAGGTCGGGCACGTCCGAGGGTCGCTCCCGGAGAGGGGGCAGCTCGATCGGGAAGACCTCGAGGCGGTAGTAGAGGTCGGCGCGGAAGCCCCCGGTGGCGACCATCGCCCCGAGCTCCCGGTTGGTCGCCGCTACGAGTCGGACGTCGGCCTGGAGCGTCGACCCGCCCCCGATGCGCTCGAAGGTTCGCTCGTCGATCACCCGCAGCACCTTCCCCTGGACCGCGAGCGGGAGCTCGCCTATCTCGTCGAGGAACAGCGTCCCGCCGGCGGCGGCTTCGAAGCGGCCGGCCTGGCGCCGGTCCGCGCCGGTGAAAGCGCCTTTCTCGTGGCCGAAGAGCTCGTTCTCGACCAGGGTCTCGGGGATCGCGGCGCAGTTGACGGCGGCGAAGGGGCCCGCGCGGCGGGGCGAGAGGCCGTGGATCGCCCGGGCGAAGAGCTCCTTGCCGGTGCCGCTCTCGCCGGTCAGCAACACCGTCGCCTCGGTGGCGGCGACCCGCCGCAGGAGGTTCAGCGCCGCCCGGAGCTTCGGGTGCCGGCCGATGATCGAGGGACCTCCGGGGAGGTGGAGCCCCGGGGGTCCGCCGGCGGCACCCGCCTCGCCGCCGGGCCCGGCCGGTGGCTCGCCCAGGGCCTCGGCGACGAGGCGCGAGAGGTCGTCGATCTCGACCGGCTTCTCGAGGAAGCTGTAGGCGCCGCCGCGCATCGCCTCGACCGCGATCGGGACCGTGCCGTAGCCGGTGAGCAGGATCAC
>DATKCC010000184.1:0-3476 GCA_035513375.1 Thermoanaerobaculia bacterium
CGCTGGGCGACCGAGTAGGCGGTCACGCCGTAGATCCCGACCCCGCCCAGCAGCAGCGCCGTGGCCGCGGCGATCCCGAGCATCACCAGGGTGAAGGAGGTCCGCGCCATCGAGCGGGCGAGGATCTCGTCCAGCGTCCGGACCTGCGCGAGCGGCAGCCGCGGGTTGACCGCCCAGACCGCCGCGCGGACCTCCTCGAGCAGGCTCTCCGAGCCCACCCGGGGCGAGCGGACAACGTAGGCCATCGAGCGCGGCACGAAGAGCTCCTCGCCCCAGAAGTCGGCCGCCGCCATCGGCCAGTAGACGACCGCCGTCGCCTCCCGGTCGACGCCGTCGTCGCGGACGTCGCCCACCACGCCGACGATCTCGAACCAGGGCGCGGCGGGGGTCATCCGGATGCGCCGGCCCAGGGCCTCGCCGGGGTCCTTCCAGAACTCCAGGGCGAAGTTGCGGCTGACGACCACGACGTGCCGGCGTTCGCGGATGTCCGCCCACGCGATCCCCCGGCCGGCCACGAGCGGGTTGCCCATGGTCTCGAAGTAGCCGGGGGAGATCCACTTGAACCGGCGTAGCGGCGGGATCTGGCCCTCGGGCGGCGGGAAGTCCTGGACGAAGATGGGGTCGTTCGAATCCCACCTGTCCATGGTCACCGAGGAGCTCATCCCGGCCGAGCTGACGCCGGGCAGGCGCGCGAGCTCCGCCAGGATCCGTTCGTGGACGAGGGCGACCTCCGCCGGGTCCTCGGCCTCGGCGGTCGGCACCGGCGCCCGGAGCGTCAGGACCTCCTCCGGCGCCTCGAACCCGGGATCGACCCGCTGCAGGGCAAGGAAGCTCCGGACCATCAGCCCCGAGCCGATCATCAGCACCAGGGCGAGGGCGATCTGGGCCGCGACTAGGACGTCCCTGGCCTGCCGGCTGCGGGCGCCGGCGGTGCCGCCCCGGCCCTCCTCCTTGAGCGCGGCCACCAGGTCGGCGAGCTTCAGCCGCGCGACCGGCAGGCTGCCGAAAGCGACCGGCGCCAGCAGCGAGAGCCCGAGGGTCACCAGGAGGACCGTCGGGTCGAGGGCGATCTCGTCGAGCCGCGGCAGGCCCCGGGGCTCGAGCGCCCGCAGCAGCCGGATGGCGGCCGCGGCGAGGCCGAGGCCGGCCGCGCCCCCGGCGATCCCCAGGACCAGGCTCTCGACCAGGAGCTCCCGACCCAGTCGGGCGCGGCCGGCGCCCAGGGCGGTGCGGACCGCGAGCTGCTGCTGGCGCCCCTCGGCCCTGACCAGCAGCAGGTTGGCGACATTGGCGCAAGCCACCAGGAGCACGATGGCGACCGTCCCCAGGAGGATCCAGAGCGCCCTCCCGACGTCGCCCACCACGTCCTTCTTGAGCGCGCGGAGCCGCGGCCCGAGCCGGGCCTCTTCGGCCATCTGCCGGGTGAAGCCCGGCGGCAGCGGAAAGCTCTCGAGGGCGAGCGGGATCATCCGGGCGACGTCTGCGCTCGCCTGCTCGAGGCTCACGCCGTCGCGCAGGCGCGCCACGCCCTGGTAGCTGAAGTTGCCGAACCAGATCTCGCTCCGGTCGAACCGGAAGGGCAGGTAGAGGTCGGGGTCGTAATCGAGGAACTGCAGATCGCCAGGCAGCACGCCGACGATCTCCCGCGACCGGCCGTCGATCGTCAGCACCTGGCCGACGGCGCCCGGGTCGCCACCGAACCGCCGCTGCCAGAAGCCGTGGGAGAGGAGCACCGTCTCGGCGGTCCCGGGCGAGTCGTCCTCGGCGGTGAAGAGGCGGCCGAGGAGCGGCCTGACGCCGAGGAGGGGCAGCGTGCCGTCGGTCACCATCATCGCGGGGAGCTCCTCCGGCTCGCCCATTGCGGTCACCGTGACCAGAGTGTTGTCCCACATGCCGGACTCGGCGAAGGTCTCGCTGTGATCGCGGTAGGTGAAGTAGAGGGCCGGCGACTGGTTGACCTCGTCCCAACCCATGCCCGGAGCCTCGTGCCAGACCCCCACCAGCCGTTCGGGGTCCGCGAACGCCAGGGGCTTCAGGAGCACGCCGTGGACGACGCTGAAGACCGCCGTGGCGGCGCCGATCCCGAGCGCGAGGGTGAGGACGGCGGTGACGGTGAAGGCGGGCGAGCGCCCGAGGCTGCGGAGGACGTAGCGGAGCTGCCTGGCGAGGATGTCCATATGGCGAGACTACGCGGCGGTGGTCCTGAAAGTTACACCGCGGGAGCCGTTCGGTGCGCCAGGGCCGCACCCTGCCCTGCTCTGATAGTCTCGTGCCTCCCCTGCCCCGCTGAGGCCACTCAGATACGAGCTTCCGGAGGACCCCTGCCATGATCCTGCGCTTCGTCACCTCGCTCCTCGCCCTGTCGCTGCTGGTCTCGACCGCGCCGGCGGCGGCCGGCCCTCAGGAGCCTGGCTCCCTGCCGGCGGGCCGGCACCCGGACGCGCTGACGCCGGCTGCCCAGGAACCGCCCGCCCCGGAAGCGGCCGCGGATGAAGCGGACGAAGAGGGCGAAGCGGACGAAGAGGAGGGCGAAGCCGAGGACGAGTGGGTGGTGTCCGAAGTGCACGGGCCCTCGTCCACGGTGGCGATCGACGTGACCGAGGGGACCTGGCTGAGCGTGGACGTCTCCCCGGACGGGCGGACCGTGGTCTTCGACCTCCTCGGTGACCTCTACACGGTGCCGATCGAGGGGGGCGAGGCGACGGCGCTCACCGAGGGCATCGAGTGGGACATGCAGCCGGCCTTCAGCCCGGACGGGACGAAGGTCGCCTTCACCTCCGACCGGGGGGGCGGCGACAACCTGTGGATCCTCGACCTCGCGAAGGAGCAGGGGGAGGACAACCCGAAGGCGGTCACCGAGGAGGACTTTCGACTGCTGAACAGCCCGGCGTGGAGCCCGGACGGCGAGCTCCTGGCCGGCCGCAAGCACTTCACCTCCACGCGCTCCCTGGGCGCCGGCGAGATCTGGCTCTACCACCGCTCGGGGGGCGGCGGCTTGCAGATGACCGAGAAGCCGAACGAACAGAAGGACCTCGGCGAGCCGGCGTTCTCTCCCGACGGCCGCTACGTCTACTACAGCCAGGACACGACCCCGGGGCCGGTCTTCCAATACAACAAGGACCCGAACCCGGGGATCTACACCATCAAGCGGCTCGACCGGGAGAGCGGCGAGACGATCGACCTGCTCGGCGGCCCGGGCGGCGCCGCCCGCCCGACGCCCTCGCCCGACGGCCGCCTCCTGGCTTTCGTCAAGCGCGTCCGGGCGCGCTCGGTCCTCTACGCCGCCGATCTCGAGTCGGGCGAGGAGTGGCCGGTCTACGACGGGCTCGACCGGGACATGCAGCAGACCTGGGCGATCCACGGCGTCTACGCGCGGATGGCCTGGACGCCGGACTCGGAGGAGGTGGTCTTCTGGGCCGGCGGCAAGCTCCACCGCGCCGGCGTCCACACGGGAGAGGTGCGCGAGATCCCCTTCC
>DATKCC010000185.1:0-2226 GCA_035513375.1 Thermoanaerobaculia bacterium
CCGGCGACCAGGTTCGACAAGCTGTCCTGAGCCGCGAGGCCGACTGCGAGGCCGAGGATGCCGATGCCGGCCAGCAGCGAGCCGACGTTGATCCCCAGCTGACTCGCCGCCATCACCAGCCCGAGCCCGAGGATGGCGTACTTCGAGAGCCTCGTCGCGATGTCCTGGGCAGCCGGGTCGGCCCGGGTCCGGGCCATCACCCGGCGGAGGAGGCCGGCGACCACCCGGTGGAGGGCGAAGAAGACGACCAGGACGAGGAAGGCGGCGAAGAGCGACGGCAACCAGTCGACGACCCGGGCCAGGAGGCGCCAGCCCAGGTCGGGCCAGCTCCGGGGATCGAAGAGCTCCCGCGTGAGCAGGACATCCTCCGGGGGAGCGTCTGGGAAGAAGCTCTCGGGCTCGGCCTCCCCCTCCCGCTCGGCCTCGCCCCGGCCTCCCCCCAGCGCCTCGTCGACCGACTGGGGGAGCTGCGCTCGGAGCGGGCCGAGGCACACGGCGGCTCCTCCCCCCAGGAGTAGGGCGGCGAGGACCCCCGTTGGGAGGCTCCGGCGAAGGCGGGAACGCATCGCCGGGAATGCTACCAGCCCTGCCCGAGGCGCGCCGCTCGCGCTACACTCCGCGCAGCCGACGGACCGACCGTCGAGAATCGCAGCGCATCGCCTCCCGGAGGGACCATGAGCCGACTCGCCCCGCTCGCCGCCATCCTCGGCCTCGCCGCCGTCCTCGCCGCCCCCGGCCCCGCGCGGGCGGGCTCCTGGGGCAACACCCAGCACGGCGGGCGCGCGACCGGCCAGGCGGGCGCTTTCGTCGCCCGGGCCTCCGACCCCTCCGCGATCACCTACAACCCGGCGGGCATCGCCAACCTGGGCGGGATCCAGATCCTCGGCGGGCTCGACTTCGCCAACGCCACCGACGAGTACTCGAGCGCCTCCGGCGAGCACCGGGCGAACCACACGATCCAGTTCCCGCCGGCCCTCTACTTGACCTACCACCTGCCCGGCGCCGAGTCTCCGTGGGCCGTAGGGCTGGGAGTCGACACCCCGTACTGGTCCTCGGTCGACTGGGACACGGCCCTCTTCCCGGGCCGCTTCCTCACCCGGGAGACGAGGCTCCGGCTGTGGGAGGTCCACCCGGTCGTCGCCTATGAGATCGACGAGCGCTGGAGCCTCGGCGGCGGCCTCCGCTACCTCTTCGGCGAGCTCGATCTCGGGCAGAACTTCGCCGGATCGCTGCCTGCGATCCCCGGTGTGCGGCCGGTGGTGCCGTTCGAGGTCGAGTTCACGGCCGACGGCAGCGTCGACGCCTTCTCCTTCGACGTCGGAGTCCAGTACGCGACCAACGTCTGGGGCTGGGGCGCCGTCTACCGCCACGGCGCCGAGCTCGACTCGACCGATTCCTACGAGGTCTCGGTGCGCGACATCACCATCCCCGCGCTCGCCGGACAGGTCGAGTCGAACCTGGGCGTGCTCGTAGCCCGGCAGTCCTTCGAGCTCCCCTGGGAGATGGTGACCGGCTTCTGGATCGCCCCCTACCCCGAGCTGCGGATCGAGCTCGACGTCGCGCTCGCCGCCTGGTCGCAGAGCGAGACCCGGATCGTCGACCCGCGAACCCAAGGTCCGGTCCTCGGCGGCGTGGTCCAGACCCGCACGCGGAGCTGGGACGACACCCTGAGCGTCCGCCTGGGCGTCGAGGGTGACCTCACCAGCCGCTGGGCGGTCTACGGCGGGATCGCCCTCGAACCCTCGCCGGTCCCCGACCGGAACATCGAGCCCGGCTTCGCCCGCGGCGACGCCCTGGTCTACGCCGCCGGGCTCTCCTACAACCTGTCCTGGATCTCGTTCGACCTCGGCTACTCCTACTGGGACCACGACGACCGCACGACCACCGGCCAGGAGCTGAGCCGACCCACGCTCCAGTCCACCTACCGCGCCCAGGACCAGATCTGGTCCGTCTCGGCCCGCTGGCGGTACTGAGGGCCTGGCGCGGGCGGCTGGTGGGCCAAGGCCCACCCTACACCTACACCGCGACTGGTTCTTCGGTGCGCGCGAACATCCCCGGCTTGTAGGCCGTGATCCTGCCGGTGAAGGCCGAGGCGGCGACCGTCAGAGGGGAGGCGAGGTAGAGCTTCCCCGGGCCGGAGCGGCCCTTGTAGTTGCGGTTGATCGCCGAGACCGTCACCTGGTCCGCCCTGTCCGAGACCCCCGGGCCGCAGCCGATGCAGGCCCC
>DATKCC010000186.1:0-5972 GCA_035513375.1 Thermoanaerobaculia bacterium
GCGTTCGACGCCTCCCCGGCGGAGCTCGGCCGGGCCGCGGCCGAGGCAGCTCGAAGAGACGACGGCGGCTGACCGCCGCTCCGATCCCGGGGTCCAGCCATCTCCTCCGATCGGCCACGGATCTACGTGCTCGCCGGCGTCAACGGCGCCGGCAAGAGCAGCATCGGCGGTGCCGCCATTCGCGCGCGGCGAGCCCATTACTTCGACCCCGACGAGGTCTCCCGAGAGTTGCTGGCTGAGCTGCCGGCGCTGACGCAGACCGAGGCCAATGCGCGCGCCTGGCAGATCGGCCAGACGCTCCTGCAGCGAGCCATCCAGGAGTGCCTCGATTTCGCTTTCGAGACCACCCTCGGCGGCAAGACCGTCACGCGTCGGCTCGCCGAAGCGGCGGAGCGCGGGATCGAGGTTCTCGTCTGGTACGTGGGTCTCGCCAGCCCCGAGCTGCACATCGAGCGGGTGGCTGCCCGCGTCCGCCGGGGGGGTCATGCCCTCCCGGAGGAGACCATTCGGCGGCGATGGAACCGAAGTCGCCTGAATCTCGTGCGCCTCCTGCCCCTGCTCCGAGAGCTGAGAATCTACGACGATTCCGAGGACGCCGACCCCGCGTCCGGTAAGACTCCTACGCCCCGGCTCCTCCTGCACCTGCGGGCCGGACGAATCGTCGGGCCGGCGGACCTTTCGCAGACACCCGACTGGGCCAAGCCGATCCTGGCGGTGGCCCTCCAGCGCAGCCAGAGCCGAGCGTGAGCTGCGGCGAGAGCGAATTCGCGCCCCGCTGGCAGGCCCTGGTGGAGCGGATCCTCGACGGGCTCGCGGACCGGGGCTTCGCGGTCGTCGAGCGCGCCTTTCCCGAGGGCTTCCTCGACGAGCTCGAGGCCGAGGCGCGTGAGGCGTGGCGCGGCGGCGGCTACCGGCGCGCGGGCGTCGGCCGTGGCGGCGAATCGCTCCCCGAGGTCCGCTCGGACCACATCCTGTGGCTCGATCCGGCGGCGCCGACCCCGCTCCAGGCGCGCTATCTCCGGGACCTGGACCACCTCCGCGAGGCCATCCGCCGGCAGCTCTACCTGCCAGTCGACGAGGTCGAGGCGCACTTCGCGATTTATCCGCCGGGCGCCTTCTACCGCCGGCACCTCGACCGGTTCCAGCAGATGCCCCACCGCCTGGTCTCCTGCCTGCTCTACCTGAACCGCGGCTGGCGGGCCGAGGACGGCGGGCATCTCCGGCTCTATTACTCTGGAGCGGACGGCGCCGAAGCGTCGCTCGACGTGCCGCCCGAGCTCGGCACCTTCGTCTGCTTCCTCTCGGACCGCATCGAGCACGAGGTCTTCCCCACCATCCGCCCGCGCGCCAGCCTCGCTGCCTGGCTCCGGCACCGGCGTGTACCGTAGCTACGCTTCGATCCTCAGGTCGAGCTCGCCGGCCGTCACGCCGACGTGGACCCGGCCGCCGTCGCGGAGGCGGCCGAAGAGGAGCTCGTCGGTCAGCGGGCGCTTGAGGGTGGCGTCGATCACCCGGGCGAGCGGGCGGGCGCCGAAGGCGGGGTCGTGGCCGCGATCGGCGAGTAGCTGGCGGGCGGCCGGCGTCGTCTCGAGCTCGACCCCCTTGGCCGCGAGCTGGGCACCGAGCTCGACCAGGAACTTGTCGACGATCAGGAGCATCACCTCCGGTGTGAGGGACCGGAACGCGATCCGGGCGTCCAGGCGGTTCCTGAACTCCGGCGCGAACAGGCGTTCGTAGGCTTCCCGGTCGGCTCCCTCGGTGCCGCTGCCGCCCCCCGCGCCGGCCGCGAAGCCCGGGCGCCGGCCGGCGAGCTCGCGGGCGCCGACGTTCGAGGTCATGAGCAGGACCGTCTGGCGAAAGTCGGTCACCTTGCCGTTGGTGTCGGTCAGAGTGCCATGATCCATCACCTGGAGCAGGAGGTTGAAGACGTCCGGGTGGGCCTTCTCGATCTCGTCGAGGAGCACCACCGCGTAGGGGCTCTTGGCCACCGCCTCGGTCAGCAGCCCGCCGCGGTCGTAGCCGACGTAGCCCGGCGGCGCCCCGACCAGGCGGGAGACGCTGTGGCGCTCCATGTACTCGCTCATGTCGAAGCGCAGCAGCGGCGCGCCGAGGGTCGAGGCGAGCTGGCGAGCGGCCTCGGTCTTGCCCACCCCGGTGGGGCCGGTCAGCAGGAAGCAGCCGACCGGGCGGTCGGCGCTCCCGAGCCCGGCGCGGGAGGTCTTGACCGCGGCCACCAGCGTCTCGATCGCCTCGTCCTGGCCGAAGACCGCCCGCTTCAGGTCCTGGTCGAGCAGCGCCAGCCGCTCCCGGTCGTCGCCCCGGACCTGGCGCGGCGGGATCTGGGCCATCGACGCCAGGACCTCCTCCATCCGCCGCACGGTCACCCGCTTGCGGCCGGCGAGCCGCGCGGCGGCGCCGGCCTCGTCGACCAGGTCGATCGCCTTGTCCGGGAGCGCCCGGTCGCGCAGGTGACGGGCCGAGAGCTCGGCGGCCGCCCGGATCGCCGGCCGGGTGTAGGTCACGCCGTGGTGCTCCTCGTAGCGCCCGCGGAGGCCTTCGAGGATCGTGACCGTGTCGTCGACGCCGGGCTCGACGACCTCGATCTTCTGGAACCGGCGCGACAGTGCACGGTCGCGCTCGAAGCTCTGCCGGTACTCCTCCCAGGTGGTCGCGCCGATGCAGCGAAAGGCTCCGGAGCGCAAGGCCGGCTTCAACAGGTTCGACGCGTCCATGGTGCCGCTGCCCGCGGCCCCGGCCCCGACCACGGTATGGATCTCATCGATGAACAGGATGGATCTCGGCCGGGCCTCGAGGGCGCGGATCACCGCCTTCAGGCGATTCTCGAAGTCGCCCCGGTAGCGGGTGCCGGCCACGACGGCCCCGAGGTCGAGGCTGAAGATCGAGGCGCCCGCGAGCGCCTCGGGGACCTGGCTGCGGGCGATCCGGGACGCCAGGCCCTCGACCAGGGCGGTCTTGCCTACGCCTGAGTCGCCGACGAAGATCGGGTTGTTCTTGCGCCGCCGGGCGAGGACGTGGATCGCACGGTCGAGCTCGCGCCGGCGGCCGACCAGGGGGTCGAGCTCGCCGCGGCGCGCGAGCTCGGTCAGGTCCTGGGTGAAGCTGGCGAGCGGGTTGCGCCCCGCCTCGGCCTCGTCCTCGTCGTCGTCGTCGTCCTCCTCGCCCTCGTCCTCGAGGCCCTCTTCGCCGCCCCCGTCAGGCTCCCAGTCCTCCGACAGATCGGGCTCGCTCACGCCGTGGGCGAGGTAGCTCACCAGGCCCAGCCGGGTCACACCCTGCTCCTCGAGGAAGTAGACCGCGAAGGACTCGGGCTCGGCAAACATCGAGACCACCACGTCCGGCCCGGCGACCTCCTCCTTGCCCGCCCCCTGGCGCTGGGCTACGGCCCGGGCCAGGACCCGCTGGAACGCGAGCGTGGTCGAGGGCTCGCTGCGGTCGTCCTCCGGCAGGGCGTCGATCTCCTGGTCGAGGAAGGCTTCGAGACGGTCGTGGAGGGCTTCTACCTCGGCCCCGGCGCGCTGGAGGGCGCGCCGGGTGACGCTGTCCTGGAGCAGGGAGTGGAGCAGGTGCTCGAGACCGGCGTACTCATGGCCCCGTTGAGCGGCCTCGAGCAGGGCGGCGGAGAGCGAGAGCTGGAGGCCCGACGAGAGCTTCATGCCGGGTCCACCGTGCACTTCAGGGGCATCCCTTCCTGCCGCGCCTCGGCGGTCACCTGGGCGACCTTGGTCTCGGCCACCTCGTAGGTGAAGATCCCCGCCAGCCCCAGGCCATCTCGGTGCACCTCGAGCATGACCCGGGTGGCCTCGGCCGTCGTCTTGTGGAAGTAGCGCACCAGGACGTCGACCACGAACTCCATGGTGGTGAAGTCGTCGTTGTGCAGGAGCACCTTGTAGAGGCGCGGGCGCTTCGCCTTGCGGCGCTCGTCGAGGACCAGGCCTTCGCGCTGACCCGAGTCCTCGCTCGAGCCCGCACCCAGCAGGGGGCGGGAGGGTCGGGCCGGCAACCTGCGGTCGGACCCGTAAGGCTTCATCGACTCGACTCTAAGAGAGACTCCCGCGCTTGGCAAGCGCAATGCTAAAGTCCCGGCCGCCGGGCACTTCCGCCCCGGCGAGTGGTTCAGGACACCGGATGGCCGCAAACGAGCAGACCGTCGAAGAGGCGACCGAGCCCGAGCTCTGGAGCGTGGAGCGGGCGGCCGAGCTCTACAACGTCGCCGGCTGGAGCAACGACTACTTCTCGATCAACCAGCGCGGCCACCTGGCGGTCCACCCCGGGGGGCCCGGCACGCCCACCATCGACTTGAAGGATCTGGTCGACGAGGTCGTCGAGCGGGGCATCGCCCCGCCGCTCCTCTTCCGCTTCTCCGAGATCATCGAGGCTCGAGTGGTTGAGCTCAACGAGGCCTTCCAGACGGCGATCGCCGAGTACGGCTACCGGGGCTCCTACCGCGGCGTCTATCCGATCAAGGTGAACCAGGACCGCTATCTGGTCGAGCGCCTGGTCGGCTACGGCCGCCCCTACCACTTCGGTCTCGAGGCGGGCTCGAAGCCCGAGCTCTTGGCGGTGATGGCCCTGATCGAAGACCCGGAGGCGCTGATCGTCTGCAACGGCTACAAGGATGCCGAGTACATCGAGACCGCGCTGCTCGCTTCGAAGCTCGGCCGGCGGGTTGTCCTGGTAGTCGAGAAGTTCTCCGAGCTGCCGCTGATCGCCGAGATCAGCCGCCGGACCGGCGTCTCCCCTCGGATCGGCATCCGGGCGCGTCTCGCCACCCGCGGCGCCGGCCATTGGGAGGGCTCGGGCGGCGACCGCTCGAAGTTCGGACTCTCCTCGAGCGACCTGGTGGCGGCGGTCCGGTTCCTCCGGGAGCTCGACCTGCTCGACCGCTTCGAGCTCCTCCACTTCCACCTGGGGAGCCAGATCTCGTCGATCCGCTCGATCAAGGAGGGGGTCCGGGAGGCCGCCTGGACCTACGTCAACCTGGTTGAGATGGGGGCGGGCCTGCGCTACCTCGACGTGGGCGGGGGCCTCGGGGTCGACTACCAGGGCAACCAGAGCGACGTCGTGTCCTCGGTCAACTACACGCTCCGGGAGTACGTCAACGACGTGGTCTACGGTGCCCAGGAAGTGTGCGACCAGCGGGGGGTGGATCACCCGATCCTGGTGACCGAGTCCGGGCGCGCCACGGTCGCCCACCACGCAACCCTGGTGGTCGACGTGCTCGGAGTGGTGGAGTTCTCGGGCGGCGAGATCCCGGCGAGCCTGCCGGAGGACCCGCCCCCGACCCTGGCGAACCTCTTCGACGCCTACCGCGACGCCCGCGAGGACAACCTCCTCGAGGTCTACCACGACGCGATGACCGCCCGAGACGATGCCCGGACCCTGTTCAAGCACGGCCACCTGTCGCTCGAAGAGCGGGGGCTCGCCGAGGAGCTGTTCTGGGCCGTGGGCCGCAAGGTCTGGGGCCTCGCCCAGCGCATGGATGAACCGCCCGAGGAGCTTCGCGACCTCGCCGGGCGCCTCGCCGACACCTACTTCTGTAACTTCTCGGTCTTCCAGTCGGTGCCCGACTTCTGGGCGATCGACCAGCTCTTTCCAGTGCTGCCGATCCACCGCCTGGACGAGGAGCCCACCCGCGGCGGCATCCTGGCCGACATCACCTGCGACTCCGACGGGAAGATCGACCGCTTCATCGACCGGGCCGAGGGCAAGGAGGTCCTGGAGCTCCACCCGTTCTCCGGCGAGCCCTACTACCTCGGCGCATTCCTGGTCGGCGCCTACCAGGAGATCCTGGGCGACCTCCACAACCTCTTCGGCGACACCAACGAGGTGCTGGTCGCGCTCGACCCGGACGCCGGGCCGGGGGGCTACCGGATCGAGGAGGTGGTGGCCGGCGACACGGTGACCGATGTGCTGCGCTACGTGAGCTACAGCCGGCGCGACCTGATGGCCCG
>DATKCC010000187.1:0-2605 GCA_035513375.1 Thermoanaerobaculia bacterium
AGGACCTTGTAGTCCGGCCCGAAGAAGACCTCCGAGTACTCCCGGTACGGGAAGGCCTCGAACCCCGGGTAGGGGCCGAAGTCGCTCGCCGTCCACTCCCAGACGTCCCCCATCATCTGCTGGGCGCCGCAGGGGCTTGCCCCCTCCGGGTAGGCCCCGACCGGAGCCGGGCCGAACGCGAGCTGGTCGAGGTTCGCCCGCTCCGGCGTCGGCGGCTCGTCCCCCCAAGGATAACGGCGCTTGGTTCCCGAGCCCGGGTCCCAGGTCGCCGCCTTCTCCCACTCGGGCTCGGTCGGCAGGCGCTTGCCCGCCCAGCGGGCGAAGGCCGCTGCCTCCCAGTAGGAGACGTGGGCCACCGGTTCCCCCTCGGGCAGCGGCCGCAGGCGGTCCAGGTTCCGGACCCGCCAGCCGTCCCGGCCGTCGGCCACCCAGTTGCCCGGAGCGACCGCGCCGCGCTCCTCGCGCCACGCCCAGCCCGCCTCGTGCCAGAGCTCGGGGCGCCGGTAGCCACCGTCGTCGAGGAAGGCGGCGAAGGCGCCCTGGGTCACCGGCGTCGAGTCGATCCAGAAGGCCGGGAGATGGACCTCGTGGGCCCGGCGCTCGTTGTCGTAGGCGAACCCCGCCTCGTCGGTGCCGAGGAGGAACGGGCCGGCCTCGACCCGCACCATCTCCGCGGCCGCCGGCCGGCCAGGCGGCAGGAGCCGCCGCAGCGCCGGGACGTAGGGCGGCTTAGTCATCGTCTGGAGCGCCTGGAGGATCGTCTCCTGGTGCTGCTCCTCGTGCTCGGCGATGAGCTCGAAGGCGAAGCCTCCCCGGAGCAGCCGGTCGCCGCCGGCGCCCTCCTCGGCCCAGCGCTCCAGGGTCCGGAGCGCGCGCTCCCGCACCCGGCCCAGGTACTTGAACAGCAGCCGCTGGTCGGGCAGCGCCAGGCGTTCCCGGTCCTTCCTTGGATTGAGCATGGCGTCGAACATCTCGCCGTAACCCTCCACCATCGGGGCTTCGCCGGCGGCCCGCTGCACCAGCCAGAGCTCCTCGAAGTTGGCGGTGTGCCCGAGGTCCCAGACCATCGGCGAGAGGATCGGTAGGTGCTGCCTGCGCAGGGTGGTCCAGTCGACCGGCGCCACCAGGGCGAGCGTGCGCTCCCGGACCCGCTCGAGCCGGTCGCGGAGCTCGGCAGCCCGCCGCCGCCGGTGGGCTGCGGAGAGGGGTTCTGCGGGCAGGCTGGCCACGGTCGCCACGGCGGGTCATCCTACCCCGCGGGGCGCCACCAGCCGCTCGACGCCCGCGAGCGCCAGATCCGCCACCAACGCCAGCAGCGCCGCCGGTACCGCGCCCGAGAGGATCATCCAGGTGTCGGCAAGCTGGAGGCCGGTGACGATCGGCTCGCCGAGGCCGCCGGCGCCGATGAACGCGGCCAGCGTCGCGGTGCCGATGGTGAGCACGGCGGCGGTCCGCACCCCGGCCATGATCACCGGGGCGGCGAGCGGCAAGCGCACCTGAGCGAGGACCTGAACGGGCGTCATTCCGAGGGCGGTCGCCGCCTCGACCGCCTGCGGATCGGCGTCGCGGACGCCGGAGTAGGTATTGCGGAGGATCGGAAACAGGGAGTAGAGCCATAGCGCGACGACCGCCGGTACCCGGCCGACTCCGAGCAAGGGGATGGTGAAGGCGAGGAGCGCCAGGGACGGGATCGTCTGGGTGACCCCGACGGCACGGATCACCGGCTCGGCGAGGCGCCGGCGCCGCTCGAGAGCGAGCCCCAGGGGGATCGCCACTACCGCCCCGAGGAGCAGGCCCGCGCCGGAGAGCGCCAGGTGCTCCAGCGTGTACCGGCCCAGGCTCAGGCGGCGATTCCAGACGTAGGAGGCGAACGATCCGCGGCGGTCGACCTGGGGGTCCGACCCGGCATCGCCCGCGGCCACCAGCCCGAGCTCCCGCAGGGTGTCCCGGGCGACCACCGCCGGCTCCGCCTTCTCCTCCTGGAGCCGGAAGTTGAGCCGCCGCATTCGCTCCTCGTCGAGCGAGCCCGCGAGGAGCGCGAGGGCGGCCGCCACCTCGGGGTGGCGCTCGAGAGCCGCCCCGCGGACGAGCGGCGCCGCGGCGTAGGGCGGGAAGAACCCACGGTCGTCCTCGAGCACCGCGAGGTCGTAGCTCACCAGCCGGCCGTCGGTCGTGTAGACGTCGAGCACCTGGATCTCGCCGGCCGCGACCGCCCGGTACTTCAACGCCTGCTGCAGGCGCCGCACCGAACCGAAGGCCAGGCCGTAGGCCTCCGACAGCCCCGGGAGACCGTCCGGACGCTCCGCGAACTCGTAGCCCAAGCCGGCCGCGAGCCGCGGTGCGACGCGGGCCAGGTCCGAAAGGGTCACCAGACCCTCGCGCTCGGCGAGGGCGCGCGGCACCGCGACCGCAAAGGCGTTCTCGAACCCGAGCGGCGCCAGCCAGTGGAGGTCCCAGCGCTCGAGGAACGCCCGCCGCACCCGCGCCAGGGTCGCCGCGGCGTCACCGCCGTCCCCGGTCGCCGGCTCCTCTCCGAGGATCGAAGCCAACCCGGTCCCCGTGTACTCCGGGTAGAGGTCGATCGCCCCAGCTCGCAGAGCCTCGA
>DATKCC010000188.1:0-13910 GCA_035513375.1 Thermoanaerobaculia bacterium
GCCCACCACGTCGGGCTCGAAGGCGGCGCAGGCCGCGAGGCCCGCCTCCCGGCCGTCGATCCGCAGGTCATGGATCGAGCACTCGTGGCCGTCGGCCTCGAGGCACGCAGCGACGCACTCGGGCCCGAGCGGCTCGACGAAAGTGAGCATCTCGAGGCCGAGGATGCCGCCGATCGGCGGCTTGAGGAAGGCGACGCGCATGTGGACCCCCCTATGCGGGGAAGACTCGTTTGCCGGTAACGAGTCTATCCTACGCCGGAGCCCTGCAACGAATGGCGAGGGCCGGGAAGCCCGCTCAGGCTCGGCTCATCGCATCCTCGTCTCCCGTCCATGGCGAGGAGCGCCTCGCGGGCGATAGACCTCCACTCGGTGAATCGATCGCTCCAGACCAATCGGTACGATCGCGAGGCTCCTGCCTACCGTGAGCTCTGGGCGCCGGTCGTGGGGGTGGCTGGGGTCAGGCTGCTGCGCGAGCTCGGTTCCGCCCCCGCCCGACGGATCCTCGACGTGGGAGCCGGCGTGGGTTCGTTGTGGCCCGGCCTGCAGCGACGCTTCGCCGGTGCTTTCGTCGCGGGGTTCGACCGGTCACCCGGTATGCTCGCTTTGGCGCCACGAGAGGTGCCTCGTGGAGTCATGGATGCGGCCCACCTGGGCGTGGCTCCCGCGTGCGTGGACCTGGTCCTCCTGGTCCTCGTCCTCTTTCACCTCCAGAGGCCGGTCGAAGGTTTGCGGGAGGCCCGGCGCGTGTTGCGGCCTGGGGGCCGAGTGGCGACCGCGACCTGGGGGTCGGAGCTCCGGTCACGGGCGGCTCGCGTCTGGGCCGACTGCCTGGACGCGCACGGCGCCAAGGAAGACGATCCGGTCCAGCAAGCCCGACACGAACCGGTCAGCACACCGGAGAAGCTCGAGACGCTGCTCCGGATTGCGGAGCTCACACCGGAGCGTTGCTGGGCGGAAGAGGTGGTCGCTCGATGCGACCTGGAGAAGTTCGTCTCGATCCACACCCGCCTGGGTGCCGCCAAGGCACGCTTCGACAGCCTCGCCCCCGGTGCCCGGACGGCCTTCTTGGCGGCTTCCCGGCGCCGGTTGGCGGAGCTGGCGCCGGAGGACTTCGTGGCCCGCGGCCAGGTTGTCTACTCGTTGGCGAGCGCCTGAGCTTAGAGCCCCATGCGGCGGAGGAGTGCCCGAACCCGTGGACGGGCTCGGATCCCCTCCACTCTGGGGTCCACCTTGAGAAACACGAGCCCCGCGTCCAGCTCGTCGTGCGCTCGTTCCATCCAGTCCAGACACTCCTCGGCGCGATCGAGCGCCAGCAATACGAGGGCCACGCCGTAGGCCCACACGTGGCGCCCTCCGGTTCGAGCCTGGAGCCGGTCCAGGATCGCCTCGGCCCTCCCCCGCTCGCCCGCGACCCCCAACGCGTGTCCCAACGCGGCGAGCGCCCGGTAGCTGTTCCCCGAAAGCTCCACCGCTCTCTCCAGCTCGCCGATCGCGCGGTGATGCTCGCCGAGCTCGAGGTAG
Source organism: Thermoanaerobaculia bacterium (assembly GCA_035513375.1). GTDB lineage: Bacteria > Acidobacteriota > Thermoanaerobaculia > Multivoradales > DATKCC01 > DATKCC01. The sequence goes on from DATKCC010000188.1 coordinate 1,522, forward strand.
ACCCGTCCCATGTCGTAATGCGCCGCTCCCAGGCTCGCCTCCATCTCGAGCGCTCGCCGGCATCTGTCCAGCGCCTCGGCATGGCGACCCGCGTGGTAGTACACGAAGGCGGCGTTCGACTCGACGATCCCAGCGACGGGGTCGAGAGCCCGTGACAGCTCCGCCTCGGCGATCGCCTCGTCGAAGCGACCTCTGGCGAGCAGGTAGTTGGCGAGGTAGAAGCGCGCCATCGCATAGCTCGGATTGAGCTCGACGGCTCGACGGAAGGCGCGCTCCGCCGTCGCCCAGTCGTAGGCGTGCAGCGAGAGATGACCGAGCGTGCTGTGCGCTTCGGCGAGGTCCTCATCGAGGCGCAGCGCCTCGGCGACTGCTGGCTTCGCCTGCTCCAGGGCTTGGCGAGAGGAGAGCTCCTGATAGTCGAGCAACGTGAGGTAGACATCGGCGAGCCCGGTATGCGCCGCGGCGAACCCAGGGTCTCGAGCGATCGCTCTTGCGAAGCAGCGCACGGCTTGCCAGAGCTCCGGCACCGTCCGCCGATGCCAGAGGAAACGTCCCTTCAGGTACTGCTCGTAGGCCTCGGAGTCGAGTCGTCGGAAGCGAGCCGACTCCGGCTTCGAAACCAGTTGGGGCCAGATCTCTTCGACCAGGGCGCGGGCCACGTCGCGCTGCACGGACAGGATGTCGCCCAGGTCGGCGTCGTAGCTTCTTGCCCAGACGAACGTCTCGTCGCAGACCCGCACCAGTTGAGCCGAGATGCGCACCTGGCCGCTCGCCCGGCGAACGCTGCCCTCTATGGCGTGGTCCACGCCGAGCTCCCGCCCGATCTCTCGAATGCTCTTCTCGGTCCCCTTGTACTTCATCGCCGAGGTGCGGGCGATCACCCGCAGCCGCCCGGGCTGGAGACGGCCGAGCTCGTTGATCATCTCTTCGGTGAATCCGTCGCTGAAGTAGGGCTGGGGGCTCTCGCTGAAGTCGACGAAGGGGAGAACGACCACGGTGCTGGCGGCTTCGGCGGTGGCAGGGGATGTCGTGCTCCGTGTCACCGGCGCGATGAAGCGGTAGCCCCGCCTTGGAAGCGTCTCGACGTATCGGGGCTCCTCGGCGTCGTCGTCGAGCGCCGACCGGATGCGGCGGATGCAGTAGTTGAGCGCTTGGTCGAACTCCAGATGAACGGAGTCACCCCACACCGAGTCGCGGATCTCGTCGCGGGTGACGAGCTCGCCGGCCCGGCCGGTCAAGCAAGCCAGCACCTGCAGCGGCCGCGGCTGCAGCGCCACCTTCGCCCCGCCCTTCTTGAGCTCGCCGCTCGCGACATGGAGCTCGAAGTCGCCGAAGCGCAGGACTTCCCTACCCATCGGAGCTCTCTTTCGAGAGTTCCCGCCCGGTCGACCCAGAGCCATGAGAGCCCCATCATAGCCCCCGCTCAGACCTGGCTCATCCGATCCTCATCGTCCAGCCATGGCGCGCGAGACGTTCGACCGGTTAGAAAAGGGTCATGACCTATTCCACCGCTCGAGAAGGGAGGACGAGATGACGATCCGTTTGGGCAGCATTGCTCCGGATTTCGAAGCCGACACCACGCAGGGGAAGGTCCGTTTCCACGACTGGCTCGGCGCCGGCTGGGCGATCCTGTTCTCGCACCCGAAGGACTTCACCCCCGTATGCACCACCGAGCTCGGCGCCCTGGCTGGCATCGAGCACGAGTTCACCCGGCGCAACTGCAAGATCCTGGGCATCAGCGTGGACCGGGTCGACGACCACCGGACCTGGTCGAGGGACATCGAGAGCCTGCAGGGCCACGCCGTCCACTACCCGCTCATCGGCGACCCCGAGCTTCGAGTGGCCAAGCTCTATGACATGCTCCCGGCCGATGCCGGCGACACGTGCGCGGGTAGAACGGCGGCCGACAACGCGACCGCCCGGTCGGTGTTCGTGATCGGACCCGACAAGAAGATCAAGGCGATGCTGACCTATCCCATGAGCAGCGGCCGCAACTTCGCCGAGATCCTCCGCCTGCTCGACTCCTGCCAGCTCACGGCCAACGAGCAAGTGGCGACGCCAGCGAACTGGGAGCGAGGCGGGGACGTGATCATCCTGCCGGCGGTCTCGGACGATGATGCCAGGGCGAAGTACCCCGACGGCTGGGTTCAGCCGCTGCCCTACATCAGGCTCGTCCCGCAGCCTGGCGCGTAGCCGAGCGCCTGCGGACGGGCTCTCCTACCCGCTCAGGGAGGGTTCTGCGATGAAGCAGACTGTGGAGCTGCGGTCGATCTCCCCAGGCGAGCTCTATCGGCGATCACAAGAGGGAGAAGCGGTGGAGATCATCGACGTTCGATCTCCCCGCGACTTCGCCGTGGCGCATGTGCCGGCGGCCCGATCCGTGCCCTTCGAGGGCCTCGACCCCGTCGCCGTCATGGCGGCACGCGAGCGACCCGGAGAGGAAACGCTCTACGTCATCTGCCAGATCGGAAGGAGGTCGGCCGATGCCTGCGCGCAGTTTCTCCGGGCGGGATTCACCAACGTCGTGAACGTCGAAGGCGGTACTCGTGCCTGGCAGCAGGCAGGGCTTCCCGTCGTGGGCGAAATCCGCGCCGGGGCTGGGGGCTCCCTGGCCGCCCTCCGAATCATCGGGTTTCCCGCAGGCGTCGGAGCGTTCCTCTTCGGCGTCGCCGGGCGCTGGGACCTGCCCTTCTTCTGGGCCATCCTGCTGCTGCTCGGCGCCTACGTCTTCGGGGTCTCGCGGCTGCTCGAGCCCGAGGTCGTCCGCGCGCGCGGCAACCCGGCGGCCGGCGGTCCCGATCTTCGCCTGCGCGCCCTGCTCATCCTCTCAATTGTTGCCCATCTGGCCGTCGCCGCCCTCGACGCCGGCCGCTTCCACTGGAGCGATACGGTTCCCTTTGCCGTGCGCGTCGCAGGGGTGGTTGGGTACGGCGCCTCCCTCGCCTTCGTTCTCTGGGCGATGGCCGCGAACCGCTTCTTCATCCCGACGGTGCGGATCCAGACCGAGCGAGACCATCACGTGGTTGCGTCGGGCCCGTATCGGTTGGTCCGTCACCCGGGCTACCTCGGGTCCGCGGCCGGTGCCGTCTTCGGTGGGCTCGCCCTCGGGTCGTGGTTCGCCTTCGCCCCCCTCGTCGGCGCCCTGATTGCCCTCCTGGCCCGCACCGCCTTGGAAGACCGTTTCTTACACGCCCGCCTGGCAGGCTACGCCGACTACGCCCAGCGGGTCCGCTACCGGCTAGCTCCGGGGCTCTGGTAGAGGGAGCACGGCCGCGGCCCTGGCATCCATAGAAAAAAGCCGCCTCCGGATCGGTCTCCGAAAGGCGGCTCTATCGCTGAACGGGCTGCCGCGCGCTGGCCGCCCGGTGTTTTCCTGCGGGAATCTAGAGCAAGGGCCGTGCCCGGGCTAGCCCGGGGTCGGCTCGGGGGCGCCATAGAGGGTCTCGCGGTCGGGGGACCACGCTTCGCCGCGGAGCACCGCGGCCGCTCCTTCCACGGCTTCGACGATCTTGTGGTAGCCCGTACAACGGCAGAGGTTCCCCGCGAGGGCCCGGCGGATCTCGTCGCGGGTCGGGGCGGGGTGCTCGTCGAGCAGCGCGCGGGCGGCCATCAGGATGCCCGGCGTGCAGTAGCCGCACTGGGCGGCGCCGAGGTCGGCGAAGGCTGCCTGCAAGGGGTGGAGGCGGTTTCCTCGCTGCAGCCCCTCGACGGTCTCGACCGCGCGCCCTTCTAGCTCGGCGGCGAGGACCAGGCAGGAGAGGACCGGCTTGCCGTCGAGGAGCACCGTGCAGGTGCCGCACTCGCCGAGCTCGCAGCCGTGCTTGGTGCCGGTCAGCCCGCACTCCTCGCGGAGGACCTCGAGCAGGGTGTGATGGCTGGGGAAGACCACCGGCAGGTCCTCACCGTTGACCCGGAGGGTGAGCGTAGTGAGGTCGGCGGGCATGACGCCGGCGATTGTGGTCCCCGCCGCAACGGGGTGTCAACCCGAGGCGCCGGCCCGTTCCCCGCTAGAATGCCCGCACCTCTCGACCTGCCACGCGATTCTCCGAGGAGACCTCTCGATGCGCGCGTCCCGCCCGATCGCATTCGCCAGCCTGGCCGCCGGCCTCGCTCTCTCCACCGGACCGTCGGCCGCGGCGGACGCCGTCCTGGTCCTCGAGGCCGCCCGCATGCTGGACGTCGAGTCGGGGCGGATGCTGGAAGACGTGGTCGTGGTCGTCGAAGGCGAGCGGATCGCCGCGGTCAACCCGGCCGTGCCGCCCGTCGGGGCCGAGGTGATCGACCTCGGAGACCGCACGCTCCTGCCCGGCCTCATCGACCTCCACGTCCACCTGACCGCGGAGCTCGAACCGGGCTTCCTCTACCGCGCGGTCACCGACACCGCGGCCGACGACGCCTTCCGGGCCGCGGCCAACGCCCGCAAGACCCTGCTGGCCGGCTTCACCACGGTCCGGGAGGCCGGGTCCAGCGACTTCGTGGACGTGGCACTCGGCAAGGCGATCGAAAACGGCCTGGTGGAGGGCCCACGGGTGGTCCCGGTGGGTCACTCCCTGGGGATCACCGGTGGCCACTGCGACGTGACCGGCTTCGCCCCCGGGATCCTCGAGCAGGGGCCCAGGACCGGGGTCGTGGACGGCCCCTGGGAGGCGGTCGAAGCGGTGCGGTACCAGATCAAGCACGGTGCCCGCTGGATCAAGATCTGCGCCACGGCCGGGGTGCTGTCGCTCGAAGGGCCGGTCGGCGCCCAGCAGCTCAGCGACGAGGAGATGCGGGCGATCGTCGAGGAGGCGGCGCGCCACGGCGTGAAGGTGGCGGCCCACGCCCACGGCACCGATGGGATCCTGGCGGCGGTCCGGGCCGGCGTCGCCTCGATCGAGCACGGGTCGATGCTTACCGACGAGGCGATCTCCCTGATGAAGGAGCGCGGCACCTACCTGGTCCCCACGACCTATCTGGCCGATTCCATCGATCTCGACCTGTTACCGCCACCCATCCGCGCGAAGGCCGAGAGCATCCTGCCGCTCGCCAAGGAGAGCGTCCGCAAGGCGATCCGCGCCGGCGTCCCGATCGCCTTCGGCACCGACGCCGCGGTCTACGCCCACGGCGACAACGCCCGGGAGCTCTCGACCCTGGTCGAGCGCGGGATGACGCCGCTCGAGGCGCTGCGGACGGCGACCCTCCACGCCGCCGCCCTCCTCGGCGTCGACGACCGCGGGGTGATCGCCGCCGGCCGCCTCGCCGACCTGGTGGCGGTCGACGGCGACCCGTTGGCCGACATCACCACCACCGAGCAGGTCCGCTTCGTGATGAAGGGCGGCAAGATCTACCGCGCGCTCGCTACCAGCGGCCCGCCGCCTGGTGGTCGGCCTTGACCGCCAGGTAGGTGGCGTCGCAGGTCGCGGTGACCTCGCCGCCCGAGGCGATCTCGACCGCCACCTTGACCTTCCGGCCTTCGGACGAGACCGCCCGGGCCGAGAGCTGAAGCGGGCGGTCGGAGGGGGTCGGCCGCTTCAGCCGGACGTGGAAGTCGCCGGTCACCGTGGTCGGCGGCCGGTCGAGGCCGTCACGGCGCATCAGGTGGTGGGCCGCAGTCCAGTTGCCGTGACAGTCCATGAGCGCCCCGACGATGCCGCCATTGAGCATCCCCGCGGTCGCCTCGTGGTGAGGCTCCGGCAGCCAGTCGCAGACCACTTCGGCGTCAGGCGCCGGCGCGGTCTCGAAGCTCCGGATCCGCAGCCCCTTGTCGTTGGCCGGGCCGCAGCCGAAGCAGCGCCCGTCGGGGAAGAAGCGCTCCTGGAGGCTGCGGGCGGGGAGCCGGGCCGGTGCCGAGGTCACGGCGGCGATGCTACCAGCGCACCGTCGGCCGCAGCGGGGGGCGACTCTTGAGGCGGCGCGGGAGGATCTTGCGGGAGCGGCTCGAGGAGGATCGACGGCTCCCCCGGAGTCTCGGCGGGCGGACCTCCCTCGGGGATCGGCAGCACCGGGCTTTCGGCCTGGGGGGGCGCGGGCGGGAGGGTGGGGTCGGGCGGCAGGAGATCCTCGGGCGCCGGCGCGGTCGGTGGGCGCAGGCGGCGGCGGCGGTCGAAGTCGAAGTCCTGGGCCTCGAAGCCCTCGGTCACGGCGTCGGACGCCGCCGGGCCGCCGGGTCGGCTCGGGCGGATCTCGATCGTGCCCGGGCCGCGCTCGAGATCGGCGCTGTGGTCCCCCTCCGCACCCGCCTCCTCCTCGCCCTGGGCGAGCTCCCAGAACGAGCCCCCCCATTCGGCCACGCGGGCGAGGAACCCACGCTCGCCCTCCTCGCCGTCGATCCAGTGAGGGCAGACGGTGCTCGGCGTCAGCCCGGCGAGGAAGATGTCGGTGGTCGCCGCTCCGTAGAGCGGCTCGCAGCCGGGGGCGAGGATCCGACCGCTCGCCGGGTCGACGCGGGCCTCGATCACCCCGATCGGCCGCGGCCAGGCGCCGGGCGCCGGGCGGTGGCGGTAGACCTCGCGCATCGCCCGCCCCCAGACCGGCGCCGCCAGCAGGCCGCCGCTCGTCCGCGACAGGATCGCCCGCGGCCGGTCGAAGCCGATCCAGACCCCCGCCACGATCTCCGGCGTGAAGCCCACGAACCAGGCGTCGAAGCCTTCGTTGGTGGTCCCGGTCTTGCCTGCGGCGGTGCCGCGGAAGCCCGCCTGGCGTACCCGATGGCCGGTGCCCCGGTCGACCACGTCGCGCATCATGTCTGTCACCAGGTAGGCGAGGCCGGGGTCGACGATCTCCCGGCGCTCGACGGCGGACTCCCAGAGGACCTCGCCGTCGGGGCTCTCGATCCGGAGGATCAGCCTCGGCTCGACCCGCGTGCCCAGGGTCGCGAACGGAGTGTAGGCGGTGGTCAGCTCGAGCGGGCTCGCCACCGCCGTTCCGAGGGCCAGCGAGGGCCGCCGGGGCAGGTCGCCCGCGAATCCGAGCCGCTCGGCGTAGTCGGCCACGCGGGCGAAGCCGACGGCCTGGGCGATGCGCACGGTGGCGGCATTGTGCGAGCTCACGAGCGCCTGGCGGAGGGTCACCGCCTCCTGGTGCCGGCCCTCGAAGTTGCGGGGCTGCCAGATCTGGCCGTGTCCGAGGTCGACCGCCACCGGCCGGTCCGACACCAGCTCGCTCGGCGGATGCCCTTCGGCCAGGGCGGCGGTGTAGACGAACGGCTTGAAGGCGCTTCCGATCTGGCGCCGGGCCTGGCTGACGCGGTCGAATTGGGAGTGGTCGAAGTCCCGGCCGCCGACCCAGGCGAGGACGTCGCCGGTCCGTGCGTCGAGCGCCACCGCGGCTCCCTGGAGGTAGGGCGTGCCCTGGTCGCCGACCTCGGCGTCGACCGAGTAGCGCCCGGCGGTGAAGCGCCCCCAGGCGCCCCGTTCGATCGTGCCGAGCTGGCGCTCCAGGGCCTCCTCCATCGCCCTTTGGACCTCGAAGTCGAGGCTGGTGACGACGCGCAGCGGCCGGCGGTAGAGCGAGTCGCCGAAGCGCGTCTCGAGCTCGCGGCGCACCTGTTCGACGAAGTAGGGCGCGGGCGCCGGTTCGACCTCGGTGAGCCCGCCGCGGGCGAGCACTCCGAGGGGGGCCTCGCGGGCGGCGGCCTCGTCCTCGGCCGAGATCCTCCCCTGCCGGGCCATCAACGTGAGTACCAGGTCGCGGCGCTCGCGGGCGCGCTCGGGGTGGCGCCGGGGGTCGTACCGGGTGGGAGCCTTGAGCAGGGCCGCCAGGAGCGCCGCCCGCTCGACGGTGAGCTCGGTCGCCGGGTGGCCGAAGTACTGGCGCGAGGCGGCCTCGATCCCGCGGGCGCCGCCGCCGAAGAAGACGTAATTGAGGTAGAGCTCGAGGATCTCGTCCTTGTCGTAGCTGTCCTCGATCTCGCGCCCGACCCGGACCTCGAGGAGCTTCCGCCACAAGGTGCGGTCCTGGCCCGGGATCTCGTCGCTGAAGACGTTTCTCGCCAGCTGCATGGTGATCGTGCTCGAGCCCTGGATCACCGATCGGGCCTTGAGGTTGGCGAGGGTGGCGCCGGCGACCCGGCGCCAGTCGACGCCCCGATGGTCGAGGAACCGCTGGTCCTCGACGGCGATGAAGGCCTCGGGCACGTGCGCCGGGAGCTCGTCGAGCTTGACCAGGAGCCGATCGGCCAGGCGGAGCTCGGCGAAGCGCTCGCCGTGGCGGTCGAGGACGACCGGCGAGCCGTCCGGCTGGAAGGCGCCCAACCGGGAGACTTCCGGGCAGCCGCCGAGGCCGCAGCGCTGGTAGACGACCGCCAGGGGCAGGAACGGCAGGAGGCTCAGGAGCCCCACCCCGAGCACCCAGCGCCTGCGCGCCGACGCGCGCTCCCAGGCGGTGCCCCACGGTCCCGGCGGGCGACCGGTCCGGGAGCCGGAGACGGACGCTCGCGAGCTCCCGGGACGTGCCGTGGGGCAAGGTCCGGTAGAGGGGATCGCTGGTCGGTCGGACGGCTCGCTTCGCTCCATGTGGACCAGGGGTTGCAAGATCCCTTCCCGCGGCCCTTCGCGAGGTCCCCGGGTGGGCCGCGCCGCGGCGGCCCGCGGGCGTCGCGTGTGGTAACGTCGATCCTCGCGTGACGGCTCTCGTCGCCCTCTCCCTGTTGGCGGATCTGGTCGCTCTCGTCTGGTCCGTCGTCCTGCTCCGCCGACTTCGGGACCGGCGGCTCGCCTTCTTTACCGCGCTCCTCGGCCTGCTCACCGGCCACCACCTCCTGGTGCTCGCCGAGCCGAGCGGCCGCTGGGCCCAGGCTCTCCACCAGCTCGGCCTCGGGGCGACCAGCCTCGGAGCGAGCGGGTTCGCTCTCCTGGCGGTCGTCTTCGCCGGCCGCTCGCTCGCCGAGCGCCAGCGCTCCCAGCGCGACCTCCGACTGGAGAAGGCCTACCTCGAGCGGCTGTTCACGAGCTCGCCTGAGGCGGTGGTCCTGCTCGACAACCAGGACCGGGTGCTCCGGATCAACCCTGAGTTCGAGCGCCTCTTCCAGTACAGCGCCGCGGAGGCCGACGGCCGGCAGATCAACGACCTGATCGCGCCCCGCGAGGTCCGCGACGAGGCCTCGGCGCTCTCCGCGAAGGTCACCCGCGGCCAGACCGTCAACGTCGAGGCCGTCCGCTGGCGGAAGGACCAGACGCCGGTCCACGTCTCGATCCTCGGCGCGCCGATCCAAACCGAAGACGGCCAGGTGGCGATCTACGGCATCTACCGCGACATCACGGTTCGCAAGCAGGCCGACGAAGCCCTCCGGACGAGCGAGGAGCGCTACGCCCTGGCGGCCCAGGGCGCGGGCGCCGGCCTCTGGGACTGGGACCTGGTCGAGAACCGGATCTACTACTCGCCGCGCTGGAAGGAGATGCTCGGCTACGAGACCTGGGAGATCGGGAGCGACCCCGGCGAGTGGCTGGGCCGGGTCCACCCGGAGGACCGGGCGGAGGTCGACGCCGCGCTCGAAGCCCACCTGGCGAACGAGAGCGTCCACCTGGAGCACGAGCACCGGGTGCTCCACCGCAACGGCACGTATCCGTGGATGCTGGTCCGGGCGATGGCGGTCCGCGACGGCGGCGGGCGGGCGGTGCGCATGGCGGGCTCCCAGACCGAGGTCACCGAGCGGCGCCTGGCTGAAGAGCAGCTCCGCCACGCGGCGCTCCACGACTCCCTGACCGGCCTGCCGAACCGCGCCCTCTTGACCGACATCCTGGAGCGGGCCTTCCGCCGGCGGGAGCTGAGCCCGGGCTACGGCTTCGGCGTGCTGTTCCTGGACATCGACCGGTTCAAGCTGGTCAACGACAGCCTGGGCCACCTGGTGGGGGACCGGGTGCTGATCCTGGTCGGCAGCCGCCTGCGCTCCTGCCTCAGGGCGGGCGACGTAGTCGCGCGGATGGGAGGAGACGAGTTCACGGTGTTCCTCGACCACGTGACCGACATCGACCTGGCGGTCGCGGTCGCGGTCCGGATCCAGAAGGAGCTCGCGCTGTCGATGGAGGTCGAGGGGCAGGAAGTAGGGCTCTCGGCCGGGATCGGGATCGTGCTCGCGGACGAGCGCTACGAGTCGCCCGAGGACCTGCTCCGGGACGCCGACATCGCGATGTACCGGACGAAGCTCGAGGGCGGCGGCAGCCATCGGGTGTTCGACCCGACGATGCACGAGGAGGCTGTGGCTCGGCTGCGTCTGGAGTCGGACCTGCGGCGGGCGGTCGAACGCGATGAGATCGTGGTCCTCTACCAGCCGGTGGTGGAGTTGGCGACGGGCGCGGTCGCGGGGGTGGAGGCGCTGGTGCGCTGGAACCACCCGCGCCGGGGGCTGCTGGAACCGGCGGAGTTCATCCGGGCAGCGGAGGAGACGGGGCTGGTGCTGGAGCTCGACGAGCGGGTTCTGCGTACGGCCTGCGGGGACCTGCAGCGCTGGAGGGCGGGGGGCGACGCGGGGGAGGGGCTCTTCCTCTCGGTCAACCTGTCGGCGCGGCAGTTCCGCCAGGGCGACCTGGCGGAGCGGGTGGCCGGGGTGGCGAGGGGGTGCGGGATCGAGCCGGGTCGCCTGAACGTGGAGATCACGGAGAGCGCTTTGATGGAGGGGACGGACCGGCCGATGGAGGGGGTGCGGGCGCTCCGCGAGGCGGGCGTGAACGTGCACATCGACGACTTCGGGACGGGTTACTCGTCGCTCTCCTACCTGCACCGTTTCGCGATCGAGGCGCTGAAGATCGATCGGTCGTTCATCCAGGAGCTGGCGGAGGGGGAGGGGCACCGGGAGATCGTGGAGGCGATCGTGACGCTGGCGAGCAAGCTGGGGATCGGCGTGATCGCGGAGGGGGTGGAGACGGCCGCCCAGCGCGACATCCTCCTCAGCCTGCGCTGCCCGCTCGCCCAGGGGTTCTACTTCGCCGAGCCGATGCCGGCCGAGGAGATGGCGGCATGGCTGCGCGAAGCGGCGAAAGCTCCCCCAACCCCCGCGCAGAATCGTAGGGTGCGGCTTGCCGCACCGAGATCGTAGGCGGCGGCCCTGCCGCACCGAGCGCCTCTTCGCCGGCCCGTGGGACGCCCTGCTGCACCGACCCCCACCCCCACCGCCCCTCCCTGTCATCCTGAGCGCAGCGAAGGATCTGGGCGGGGGTCGGCCCGGGACACATCGCCGCCCCAGCGATTCCCCCCGCCCAGGGCAGGGGTCGGGGTCCCGCCCGGTCGACGGCTGCCGAGCCCGCCTGGACCGGTGGTGGCCGTCGGGCGGCGCCATGCTCACGGCCGTTCCTGCCTTCACGGGGCCGAGCCCTGGTCGTTCTGGTGCGACTCCGCCGCCGCGCCCGCTGCCTTCGAGGCTCGCAACTCCGGTCGGCGTCTGCCAACCCGGTCTCGGCAGTGCGGGCGCGTCCGCCGCCGCGCGGGCAGAACCCCGAGCCCCTGCCCACCCCCCGAGCTTCGCCGGCTCGCAGCTATCTCGGCTCGGTCTCATCCGAATCGCGCCGGCCTGGTAAGACGACCGTGGCGGGTTCGCCTTGACAGGTCCGCCCAGCAGTCTGTATATTCCGTAAAGCAAGGAAGCTGAAAGAGATAGCCCGATGCGCATCGAGCTGCCGGGTAGGCCTATCCGACCACTCCAGCGTCGCAATCGCCCATCCCATGTTCGCTCACACATAAGTTGGGCGGACCAAGACTGGAAGTGTCATGACCGACGCAGCAACACATCGAGGACGGGTTGCCCTGGTCACGGGTGGCAGCCGAGGTGTCGGCAAGGGTATTGCCGAAGCGCTTGGCGAAGCCGGCGCCACGGTCTACGTGACCGGCCGGACGGTTGCTGAGACTGAGTTCGGCGCGAGCTGCATTCCGATCCCATGCGATCACACGGATGATGATCAGGTGGAGCGTGCTTTCGACCGGATCCACTCAGATCGAGGCCGTATAGATCTCCTGGTCAACAACATCTGGGGCGGCTATGAACGGATGGTCGAGGATGGCGAGTTCACTTGGAGCCGACCGTTCTGGCAACAGCCGTTGTTCCGCTGGGACTCAATGTTCTCTGCAGGAGTCCGCGCCCATTTTGTTGCGAGCCGACTGGCCGCACGGCGGATGGTCGAGCAGCGGAGCGGCTTGATCGTGAACATCTCCTTCTGGTCGGCTCAGAAGCACATCGCGAACGTCCCCTACGGGGTGTCCAAGGCCGCCACTGACAAGATGACGTATGACATGGCCCACGAACTCAGAGAGCATGGAGTTGCAGTCGTATCTCTGTATCCGGGGCTTGTTCGGACCGAGAAGGTGATGGAGGCGGCAGCGTACCTTGATCTCAGCAACTCGGAGTCGCCCCAGTTCATCGGCCGCGCTGTCGCAGCCTTGACGACCGACCCGAATATCCTCGCACTATCGGGATCAGTCAT